>SXYM01000040.1 GCA_005789205.1 Actinomycetota bacterium
AAGCGGTATTTCACATCGCTGGCTATCGTGCGCTCATAGGCTTTATCTGCATAAGAGGCGTCAATGACTTCAATATCACTGATGATTGAATGCTTCCCACAAAAATCCAACATCTCTTGCATCTCTGGAATGCCCCCAATCATTGAGCCGGCTATTCGCCTGCGGCCGTTGAGCAAGGAGCCGGGCACCATCGGAAATATTGCAGGGCCCCATTCTTCTCGGACCTGGTGAATATCTGAGTGACAAATGCCTGCATAGGCGATTTTTAGAGCTACATCATGTGCACCCAACTCACGGCGCTCAAACTCATATGGTGTGAGCGCTGCTTTAGGGGTCAGCGCTGCTAGTCCGCGTGCTTTCATGATTACTCCTTAAATAATTTATTGATTAAAAGGTAGGGGCTGTGAAGACACATGACCGGCGCGAGATGTGCGCGCTGTGACTTGGCGCATGTGGTGCCGACGACATAAAACTTCATATCCAACTTCACTGCCCGGTGAAACATCTCCAACTACAACCTGTTCACCCTCAACAACCATTACGCCACCAATAGTTCGAGCATTGTGGGTTGCACGAGAGCCACACCAGCACAATGCCTCAACCTGCAATGTATTAACGCGATCAGCAAGCTCAACTAAACGTGCAGATCCAGGAAAGAGCATGGTGCGAAAATCGCTTAAGATTCCAAAAGCGTAAACATCAATGCCAAGACCATCAACAATGCGCGCAAGTTGCTCGATTTGAACTGGTTCATAAAATTGAGCCTCATCACAGATGATGTAATCAATACGATCTCCTGCAGATAGTGCATCAACGACAAATTTGTGGATATCTAGGGAAGGGATTACTTCAATTGCGGGAGAAGAAAGACCTAAGCGAGAGGAAATAATGCCGCTGCCTGCGCGATCTTTGTTAGTGAAAATCAGACCAGTTCGACCGCGACTCTGATGATTGTGTGCAGTCTGCAATGCAAGGGTGGATTTTCCACTGTCCATTGTTCCGCAGTAATAGGTCAGCTCAGCCATGGCATGCATCTTGCCACAGAGTTAGGCAAAGAGCCCCTTTGCAATCAGGGCGGCTTCAAGTTTAGGTAAAAGTTTTAATGCCATATCGACCGAAATGTGAGATGCATCGCGATAAGCGACGATCCCTTCAACTATCGCAGGGCAGTATGACGAACACAACCATGGGTTCGGATTGATGACATCAAAACCACGGATGACAGAGACCTTAGATCGCTCCGTCGAGTCGCAGACTTTGGAATCGCGTGAAGCTAAACAGTTGGGTATATCTCGAAGTGGTCGGGGAGTGTCACTGATGTAGATTAGGTTTTTAGTCGAACCCCTTAGGCCCTTGAGTAGTTTTCTTTGTCCATCGTTCCACCATTGGGCCCGAGTAATTTTGTTGTTAGAAGGCGTAAAGTATTGGAAGCTGCTTGTGATGACGGCCAAAGGTTGTATCTGTGCGATTCTTTTGATGGAGTTTTCACGCCACTTAGTGCAATGCACCTGTTTGAACGCACCTTGATCTGGGCGTTTGGCTTCAACTGCAGGGCAAGCTGATTTTGTGAGAGAGACCAGTTTAAATCCGCGTTCATTGGCCATCTTCTCCAATGTTGGAAACCATTGAGCTGCGTGTGAATCACCATAGAGAACGATTGTCTTAGAGGATTCCTTGTCACCGTATGTGCAATATCCAGACTTTGTTTCACCGTAGTTCACTTGACAGCCATCGCCATATACGTCAGGTTTTTCCATAACTTGAACTAAATCAAATTGATAAGAAACCTCTCCCTTGGTAGTAATGATGGAGGAGGAAGTAAATGAAATAAGTACGCCCGCAACAAGTGATACTGCAGGTGTTTATGCGGCGCCTTTATAGATTGTTCGTGGAGCCAAGCTTTTATGACGTAGAGGCTCTTCCACAAATTTGCTGGTCAAGTGAGCCAAGACGATAGTCAAAAGAATGCATAAGAATCGTTCATAAAAGCGCAGTGGCCGTCCCATCGCACTGCTGGGAAGAACTAATGCTGGCCAATGCCAAAGATAGAGCGGATATGAGATAGCTCCTAACCATTGGCTCAATCTAGAATTAGCGAGATCGTTGAAAAGTGGAGGCCAGTATTTGATTGAAGCTATAAGAAAAACAGTTGCCAACACTGGCATTAAAGCGTTCTTGCCAGGAAAAGCCGTGTTCTCATTGAAGTTAAATGAAGATATTGCGATTCCAAAAAATCCAAGCCACGGAAGGATGCGTATCTTCTTCTTCGTTTGTGGCAAGAAGAGAAGTAGCGCCCCAAAACCCAACTCCCAAGCTCGAGTTGGTAATGAGTAAAACGCCCAGATGGGTGCAACTTGAGTGAGATAAATAGAGAATGCGAGTGAGAGCAGAGTTGTGATGGCAATTCCTGCAAAGATAACTTTCTTTCCATAGCGGGCCAAGAAGATTATGAAAAGTGGCCAAACAAGATAGAACTGTTCTTCAACCGCTAGAGACCAGTAGTGAATAAATGGTGAAGGCGTGGCATTGAGATTCTGATAGTCATTTTCCCACAAGGCGAAAAGATAGTTAGAGATATATGCAGCCGCAGCAAAGAGATCCCTACCGAGTGCATCACGAGTGATAGGAGGGAAGAGAATCCAGGCAAAAATTGCTGTCACGAAAAGTACGAAGACTGACGTTGGGAGAAGACGCTTAATGCGACGTTGGTAGAAACTTCTAAGGTCTAAAGTTCCCGTTTTTTCGATCTCTCGAAGGATTAGGCCTGTTATGAGGTAGCCAGAGATAACATAAAAGATATCGACGCCAATGAAGCCACCAGGAACAAGGCGTGCATGAAAAACAGTTACTAATATTGCGGCTACCGCACGCAGGCCTTGTATTTGAGTTATGCGCACAGCTATGAAACTACTAGTGAGTGAACTGGAATCTGTGGATACTTAGCAGCCAATCGTGCTCGGCCGTCAAGTGCTTGAATTTCTAGTAGTGCAACAATTTGATACACGCTTGCGCCAGCTCGATTGACAAGTTTAATGGCAGCATCAAGGGTTCCACCTGTCGCCAAAACATCATCAATCAGTAGCACTTCACCAGCAAGTGGAATTGCATCGACATGAATTTCCAAGATATCTGACCCATATTCAAGACCGTAGCTCTGTGAAAAAACAGCATGGGGAAGTTTGCCAGCTTTACGTATTGGGATGAAACCGGTTTTCATCCTGTTGGCTAAAGCGGACGCGAAGATGAATCCACGAGCTTCAATACCTGCAATCGAAGTCGAAGGTCTAGCAAATTGTGCGAAATGATCAGTCACTGCTGTGAAAGCTTCGCCGTTGCCAAGCAGCGGGGTAATGTCTTGGAAAAGTATTCCTGGCTTTGGGAAATCTGGGATTGCTCTGATGAGTGAGACAGCCTCATCAATTTTCATATGCTCATCCTAACGAATGTGTCCGAGAGGGGACTTGAACCCCTAATCCCTTGCGGGAACTAACACCTCAAGCTAGCGCGTCT
>SXYM01000001.1 GCA_005789205.1 Actinomycetota bacterium
ATAACGGTAGAAACGCTCAATGTCATTGCCCTTATAAGTTGAACCATCGCCCCAGATATTTACAGAATCTGCATGCATGGCTCGAACCAGCATGGTTCCTGTTACTGCGCGGCCAAGTGGGGTTGTGTTGAAATATTGTTTTCCACCTGAGCGGATATGAAATGCTCCGCATGCAATTGCAGCTAGACCTTCTTCTACTAAAGCGCTCTTGCAATCAACTAAGCGTGAAATCTGCGCACCATACTCCTTGGCACGATCTGGAACTGAATCAATATCTGGCTCGTCATATTGGCCAAGATCTGCGGTGTAAGTGCAGGGAATCGCACCCTTTTCGCGCATCCATGCAACGGCCACAGAAGTGTCTAGTCCGCCAGAAAAGGCGATACCGACTTTTTCTCCCACAGGAAGAGATGCAAGGACTCTAGACATGAGTGAAGTCTAACCGATAGTGAAGGTGGAAATTTTCTTAGAAAGGGCAGGTACTACGCCCCACTGCGCCGTGATTTCGCGATATCTATCGATATCTAGCGCATCAGGTTGTGCTCCAGTCTTAACTGCACGAATCATGATATTTCGCGGCGTGTGTTCTCCCCCGATGAATTCAATGATCTCAACTCGATAACCAACGATGCGCAATATCTGTGCACGAAGTGCATCAGTGAGCAAATCGCCCATGCGCTCTTTCATCACACCAAACTTAGTTATCGCCCCCCATGGCTCTGGGCTTTGCTCCATCTGCTTTTGAATATCGTGATGGCAACAAGGAGCAATCAAAAGTAGTTTGGCTCCGCCATTGACTGCCCAGGCAATTGCATCATCTGTTGCCATGTCACAGGCATGTAGTGCGATTGCAACATCGGCCCTGTTGGCAGTCGTTGAAGCAATCTCTTCTGCCTTAAATGTAATTGTGTCTGTGATTCCAAGCTTTGCAGCTATCTCATTGTTTCGATCACGCGATGCTGGGCGAACATCAATTCCAGTGACATGAACGGACATTCCTATGCTTCTTAAATACTGATGGGCTGCAAAAGTTAAATAGGCATGACCACAACCCAAATCAACAATTGATAGCGGCTTATCTTTACTTGGCTTTGCAATCTGGCCAGCTTCAATTGTTGCGTTAAGTGTGGGAATGAGTAAGCGAAGGAACTCTTCTACCTGTTTGTATTTATCATTCTTCGACGGCTTGATTTGGCCCTTGTGATCTGCAATTCCAACTTCTAGGAGAAAGGGATCAGCAGGATCTAAAAGGCGTTCTTTCTTCTTATCGTGAGAGAGGTTCTGTTCAAGGCTTTTGTGTTCAAAGTGAACCTGAGCCTCACCACTCTTTGTCACACGAATACTTGTTGAGCCCTCCACGTTATCCACGGTGATATTTGCATAACCGCTTGAAAGCAGCTCTAGTACGTGAGATTTATCTGCAGCAATGTTTTTTGTAGTTGTTGCTTTGCCATCGTTATAAGTGAGTTGTAAAAGAATGCAATCTTTGATTTCAACGGGTCGTATGTCAATTCGCTCGTGCTCTACCTGCATATTACGTCTTCGACCAGAGAGAACAACGCGAACTAAGGTTTTGGTATCAACGATGAGCGCACATGCCTGCTCTAGAGCTTGTTCTATTGATTGAGGCATGTGTTATTTAGGCGAAATTACCGCTGTGCCCTTTTCGTGTGGGTAAATAGTTAAAACGTGATTAGGAAGAGCTTTAGCAAAACTCTCAGCCAATTTACGCTCTCCCTCACGATTGACATCATCTATAACAATAATTGCCTTAGGTGAGAGTTTAGCGATGAACTCAGCGCGGGCTGGCATGCGTGCCTCTGGGCTTTTAGATCCTGGTGGACCATCAACAATGAGTAAATCAATGCGCTTTAAATCCTTTAAGACCGCTGTGTCATACCAGTCAACACCTGAGATATGTGCTTTAAGTTGTGCAACCCTAATCTCAACACCACGTACTTTGTGCTCTTTTAATACTCCACGAGTTATATCTGCAAACTCGCCTGAGTGATCAATACTTATTACTTTCTTTGCCCCAGCTTTGGAAACTACTAATGTGGAAACTCCCGAACCAAGCTCAACAACTAATTTTGGATTATGTGTACGAACTAGCTGAGCCAGAGTTAACAAAAGATCTGGAGAGGCTGCCCAGCTACGCGT
The DNA here is from genome assembly GCA_005789205.1 of Actinomycetota bacterium. Classification (GTDB taxonomy): domain Bacteria; phylum Actinomycetota; class Actinomycetes; order Nanopelagicales; family Nanopelagicaceae; genus Planktophila. The sequence goes on from SXYM01000001.1 coordinate 2,161, forward strand.
TGGTGGAACTGGTGCACTAAATTTTAAAAGGGATAACAACTGTTGCATTGCCTCGCCCTGGCGATAGGACTGCCAGACTTCGGCTTTTAACTCCTTGGTTGATGCAGCGATCTCTCGTGTAGTTCGCTCAGATCGTGTACTGACCTTTTGATGCAGAGCACGTAGTGAGCGGATGCAATAGGCAACACCTAGTGCGATGATGATTAGCAGGACCAGCGAGAGAAGTTTCACCTGGTAAGTCTAAGTGCGAGGCAGATGAACTTCAATTGCCAAGCCACCGAGTTCGCTCTTGCGAAGAGTAAATGTCCCCTTATGTCTTTCAATAACTGCATTCATGATGCTCATACCCAGTCCCGTGCCGCCAGTTTCTCGGGAGCGAGATCTATCAAAGCGCTTAAGTCCTCGAATTTTCTCTCCATAGGATTCAGGAGGTAAGCCTGGGCCACTGTCTTCAATAATGAGTGTGATTTGCTTATCAGCTTTAACACTGACTCGCACAGAAGTACTTGCAGGAGTGTGTAAGCGAATATTGGTTAGAGCATTTTGAATAAAGCGTTGTAAATACTTTTCAGAACCAATCATTACTACGCTCTCATCAATCTGGGTAGAAACTGGATGGCTGGGTGCTATTTCTTTAAAGTCAGAGATGTTCTCACGTACTAATTGGGCAATATCAATGCTCTCAAACTCAATGTTGCCTTCTTCCCCAAGCTGAGCCAACATCAATAAATCGCCAATCAGAAAATCCATTCGCTTTAATTCGCTGTTAAGTCGCTCAAAGGCCGCACTCTCTCGCTCTGGATCTAGCTGCTTTCCTTTGAGAAGTTCGGCATAGCCCTTCACAACGGTCATTGGTGTGCGCAGCTCATGGGCAGCATCACCGATGAACTCTTGCATCTTCCGCCTTTGCGC
>SXYM01000041.1 GCA_005789205.1 Actinomycetota bacterium
TGGCGACAAGAACTCTTCTGATTGCGAACCCCCCATGGCACCGCTTGTTGCTTTGACTATCACATAGGGCAGACCCAATCGATCAAATATTCTTTGGTATGCACGACGGTGATCGTCATATGACTGTTGCAAACCCGCTTCGTCAATGTCGAAAGAGTACGAATCTTTCATGAGGAACTCACGCCCGCGAAGAAGTCCCGCACGTGGACGCGCTTCATCGCGATACTTCGTTTGAATTTGATAGATAGAAAGTGGTAGATCTTTATAGGATGAATATTCACCCTTAACCATCAACGTGAACATCTCTTCGTGTGTTGGTCCTAATAAATAATCTGCGCCACGGCGATCTTGAAGGCGAAAAAGGGATGGACCGTACTCTTCCCAACGATTTGTTGCCTCATATGCCTCGCGTGGCAAAAGTGCTGGGAAGTGAACTTCTTGAAATCCTGCTTGATCCATCTCTTGGCGAATAACGTTTTCAACATTACGAAGAGTGATAACTCCAAGAGGGAGCCATGAGTAAATTCCAGCTGCAATTCTGCGAATATATCCCGCTCTTACTAATAAACGATGGCTAGCAACTTCAGCATCTGCTGGGTCATCGCGCAGTGTACGCAAAAAGAGCGTAGACATTTTTAGCATGGAGTGAGCCTATCGAACATCAACAGATGGTTGCCCTGAAGCAACGCCAGCAGCTTCCATTTCTTCGGCCAATCTCATAGCTTCTTCAATTAAAGTTTCAACAATTTGGGCTTCAGGTACCGTCTTAATTACTTGACCCTTAACAAATATCTGGCCCTTGCCATTTCCTGATGCAACACCGAGATCTGCTTCACGTGCTTCGCCTGGGCCATTAACAACGCAGCCCATCACGGCAACGCGCAGTGGAACAGTCATTCCTTGCAACCCTGTTTGTACCTTTTCAGCCAATGTATACACATCAACTTGTGCACGTCCACATGAGGGACAAGAGACAATTTCTAATTTACGTTGGCGCAAGTTGAGAGATTCAAGAATTGAGATTCCAACTTTGACTTCTTCAACTGGAGGAGCTGAAAGTGAAACACGAATAGTGTCACCAATTCCCTCAGCTAACAAAATTCCAAAGGCAGTTGCAGACTTGATTGTTCCCTGGAAAAGAGGTCCTGCCTCAGTCACGCCGAGGTGTAATGGATAGTCACACTTTGCAGCAAGAATTCGGTATGCATTAACCATGATTACTGGGTCATGGTGTTTTACTGAGATTTTAATATCTGAAAAACCATGCTCTTCAAATAATGAAGCCTCCCACAGAGCTGACTCTGCCAACGCTTCAGGTGTTGCCTTGCCATACTTTGCTAAAAGGCGTGGATCTAATGAACCTGCGTTAACGCCGATACGAATTGGAATTCCGGCATCTCCTGCAGCTTTTGCAACTTCCTTTACTTTGTCATCAAATTGCTTGATGTTTCCCGGATTAACACGAACCGCAGCACATCCTGCATCAATTGCTGCGAATATGTACTTAGGTTGAAAGTGAATATCTGCAATAACTGGTATCTGTGATTTCTTAGCAATCTGAGCCAGCGCATCAGCATCATCTTGACTTGGAACTGCCACACGAACAATCTGGCACCCAGAAGCTGTTAACTCTGCGATCTGCTGTAGAGTTGCATTCACATCAGCTGTAAGAGTTGTACACATTGATTGCACACTCACCGGAAAGTCACTTCCAACGCCAACCTTGCCCACCATCATCTGACGCGTCTTTCGGCGCGGACTTAATGTGGCAGGTGGTGCACTCGGGATTCCTAGATCAACCATGACGCTATTGTGCCGTAAGAATGCTAGTTGCGCTAAAGATTAAGGATGACTGGATTAACGATGTCTGCAATTAGGAGCAGAACCGTAAGGGCTGCCAGAATTACGAAGACCACCATGGTTATAGGGGTCAGCAAAGTCACATCAATTGCTGCCGGACGTGCTCGGCCACGAAGGCGCGCAATAAATGCACGAATCTCATCGGCAATTGCAACTGCTATATGGCCACCATCGAGTGGCAATATAGGCAATAGATTAAATAGACCAACGAAAATATTCAAACTAGCAATAATTAAAATAAATGTTGATAGGCGCTCTGTTAGCGATAAAGCATCACTTCCAACTGCTTGCCCAGATACCCGTGCAACACCAACAACACCAACTAAGCCATTTGGATCGCGGGTTTGCCCAGAAATTGTTTGTCCCCACAAAGCAGGGATCTTTGATGGAAGATTGATGAGTGATTTAACGCTTTGTACTAAGAAATCCCTTGTAACAATCGCTGAATTTTTGGCTGAAGTAACAAAGCCAGAGCGCTTAATGCCAACGTCATTAATTATTCCGAGTACATAGCGCTCTGTGCCATCAATAGTTTCAAGTTTTGCTGAGGCAGTAATCGTGATTTTCTCGCTATCGCGCTGAATTAACAAAGTCAGAGGTGCACCTTTAGAGGTACGAATTATCTGAACATCTGAATACCAGTTTTGAACTTGCTTGCCATTAATAGCTAGAACTTCATCTCCTGCAAGAATGCCTGCGGATTGAGCCGCAGATCCTTTTACAACCTGATTAATTGTCGGTAATAACTGATTAGTGCCAATGCCTGCGAATAAAACAAAGAGAAGAATATAGCCAAGAACAAAATGGAGAAATGAACCTGCACCAAGCACAATTAACTTCTGTGAAGATTTCGCTGTATAGAAAGCACGTGACTCTTCACCCTCAGGCATAACATCACCTGGTGTCATTCCTTCAATCTTGCAATATCCCCCGGCAGGAATCGCCTTGAGACCAAACTCAGTTTCACCGCGCTTTGTTGACCAAATCCGTGTACCAAAGCCTAAAAAGAATTCACTGACTTTCATTCCGAATCGTTTTGCAGTCAAATAATGCCCAAACTCATGAATCATTACAGAAATAAGTAATGCCACAATAAATCCTAGAATTCCAAGAATTTGCATTATGCGACCAATCCTAGTAAAAATGCTTGAGCGTTCGTGCATGTATCATGCTCACCTGTACTAACATAATCTAGATTTCTCATAACTAAACAGACAACAATAGGCATTTATCGATCCAGAAGATTTTGAGTTGGTGAGTACTTAGTTCCTGATCGACGTTTTGCAATTGCACTCAGGGCCTCTAGGACAACACGATTCGCCAAAATTGCAGTTATATCCGCGCTATCAAAAGCCGGTGCTACTTCAACAACATCAATTCCAACGATTGGTAGTTCAAGACAGATTCTGCGCACAGACTCTAAAAGCTCACGGCTTGTCATTCCACCTGGTTCTGGAGTTCCAGTTCCCGGAGCCATGCCTGGATCAACGACGTCAATGTCTACAGATAAGAAAACTCCATCGCACTCATTTGTAAGAATTGAGAAGGATTCATCTAGAACTGTATTGAGTCCACGGTGGTGAATCTCTGTCATTTCATAGGAGCGCATTCCTTGATCGCGCATCCAATCCAAAGTCTTTGCATCTGGCCAATAGCCGCGCAAACCTAACTGTAAGAAGCGATCTCCACGCACTGTTCCTGTGTCAATCAAACGACGCATTGGTGTGCCATGACCAACTAAAGCACCCCATTGATCTTCACCTGTATCAGCATGTGCATCAAAGTGAATCATTGAAATCTTGCCCATGCCACGGTGGCGTGCAATTCCTGCAATATCTGCAGATGCAATTGAGTGATCTCCACCAAGAATGACTGGTATTGCACCAGCAAGTGAAATCTTTTCTGTGGCTTGTGCTAAAACTTCTAGCGATGCAACCAAGTCACTACCTGGCATTAACAAATCCCCAGCATCAACAACTTTCATTTCCTTTAATGCATCGATGCGCAAAGCTAAATGTGGGCGCTCTGCATCATGAGGCAGATAATCTCCGCCACGAATTGCTTGAGGACCAAACTTGGCGCCTGAACGATGTGAAGTCCCGCTATCGATGGGTGCGCCAACGATTACTACATCTGCATCAGCATATGAGGAAGGAATATCTAAATCACAGCGCTCGATTCCTAAAAATGTGAAATCGGGGCCATACATATTGCCGTGATTGGTCATGGCTTAAGAATAGAGGTAAAGCTTAAGAATCAAAGCCCAGGCCCAAAGCATCGAGTAATTTCAGCCATAAATTACGCTTACCTTGATTTTGATCAGCCTTATTGATTGACCACTGCGTAATTCGGATAAAAATAAACTTAAAAGGCTCTGGCGGGAATGGCAGGGGCTTCTTGCGAACCATCTTTAAACGAGTGCGTTCGTTATCAACCTTGTCCAGAAGATCTAACATCACTTGCGCACCAAATCGAGTGGAACCAACACCAAGTCCGGTGTAACCCAATACGTATGCCACTCGCCCACCATAGGCTTTACCCCAAAATGGTGAAAATCGTGAACATGTATCAATTGCTCCGCCCCAACCATGAGTGAACTTAATTCCCTTGAGCTGCGGGAAAGTTTCTAAGAATGCCTGCGCTAAGTGGGCATATGTTTCAGCATCAGTCTCATATTCTAGGCGTACTTTTCCGCGGAAGTTATATATGGCGTCATAGCCGCCCCACAAAATTTCATGATCTTTTGTTAAGCGATAGTAATGAAATTGGTTTCCGGCTTCTGATAAACCTTCACGGCCTTTCCAGCCAATTGACTTCATTTGCTCCTTAGTTAAAGGCTCTGTAACTAACTGAAAGTCATAAACCGGGACAACATATTTATGTGCACGCTTTACTAGTGATTTAAAGACATTAGTAGCAAGAGCCACTTTTTGGGCATAGACACTTCCATATGGAGTATGAACAATCATTCCATCACTTGTGCGCTCTAACCATTCAACATGGGTGTTTTCGAAAATCTTCACTCCTAGTTTCAAACACGCTCGCTCTAATCCCCACACTAATCTCGCCGGATCTACTAACGCAGTCCCATCTGGATCCCATAGGGCCGCTTTAGATAATGGTGAGTTAACGCGTGCTTGTATTTCTTCTTGACCTAAAACTTCAACATGATCACCAAAAGAATTACGGAGATTAGCCTCTTCTACCAAGCCCTCAATCTGCCACTCTTCATTGGCAATTCGTAGCTCACCGGTCCACTCAAATTGACAGTCAATCCCATATCGCTTGATTGTCTCTTCAATTAGATCTAAATTCTCACGGCCCAAACGTTCAATAATTGCCATCTCATCTTTAAATCTGCTGTATCCATTCATAAAGCCATGAGTCAATGAGTAACTACAGAACCCGCCATTTCGCCCTGATGCACCTGCACCAGTCTCACGTTGCTCAACAATAATTACTTCGCGCTCTGGGTTTTGTTCTTTTGCAATTAATGCTGTCCACAAACCGGTATAGCCAGCTCCCACCACACATAAATCAGTAGTGGTATCACCAATTAAGGTTGGATTTGGTTGTGGTTCAAGGGGATCTTCATCCAGCCAATACAAAGCTGGCTGCATATGTGAAAGGTGCTTGAGAACGTAAGGGTCGATGGTTGCCATCGCGCTATCCGGCCTTGACCGGAATCACCCCTTCAATCACTACTCGTAGTTGGCCCGGGTCCTCCGGAACCTAACCCCACAACGCAGATTTTCTTAAACAACCTGTAGTTCGTTGTGGACTGGGTAAATGTTAGCGGGTTTTCTTTCTTTTTACTAGTTGCCCCGCAATAACTATGGCTAATGCTAAGAAAAACATCGCAGAACCAATTACGTTGGCTTGTGCTGGGATTCCGCGTGCAGCAGAAACATAGACAAACTTCGGGAAAGTTATAAGAGTTCCAGAGTTGAAATTAGTAATAATAAAGTCATCAAAAGAAAGGCTAAAGGCCAGTAAGGCAGCCCCTGCAATTCCAGGTGCTACTAATGGCAAAGTCACTTTACGGAATGTTTCAAGTTCATTAGCATAAAGATCCATTGCAGCTTGTTCAAGTCGTGGATCTAGTGATGCAATACGGGCCTTTACGGTCACCACTACAAAGGAAACACAAAACACTACGTGTGCAATAACTGTTGGCCAGAAGCCTGGGTTAATCTTGAATGCCAAAAACAGTGAAAGTAATGATGCACCGAGAACAATCTCAGGTGTTGCCATCGGTAAAAAGATAAGTAAATTCGAACTTGAGCGGCCCTTGAACTTATAGCGTCCAATAGCAAAGGCAATCATTGTGCCAAGAATTGTTGAAAAAATAGTGGCGAGCAAGCCAATCTTGATTGAGTTTCCAAGAGCATTACAAACCTCGGGTGCTCCACAAGGATTTTTCCAGTTATCTAAAGTGAAACCCTTCCAGATCAAATTACTCTTACCTGAGTCATTAAATGAAAAAGCAAATGTGTACGCAACTGGAATAAAGAGATAGGTGAAACCAAAAATCATGTATATGCGCAATAAGTTGCGCCCAAACCAGCGAGAGAAGCGGGCCTTCAATGGAATGGTTGGGATAGAGGCATCTTTCATCTTCTGGCTCATACCAACTCCTCCGTTCCAGCTTTGCGAATATATAAAGTTACAAGAATCAAGATTGCTACCATCAGAGTGAAGGAAAGGGCAGCTGCCGTTGGATAATCAACAATCTTGAAATAACGGGACTCAATGACATTACCAATCATCTTTGTATTAGGGCTTCCCAAAATGGCGGCGTTCACGTAGTCGCCAGCAGCTGGAATAAATGTGAGTAATGTTCCAGCGACTACGCCAGGCATTGAAAGCGGAACCGTAACCCTGCGAAAAGCTGTTATTCCATTGGCATAGAGATCCCCCGCTGCCTCAATTGTGCGAGGATCAATGCGCTCTAATGATGCATACAACGGCAGAGTCATAAATGGTAAGAAGTTATAGGTCATACCAGCTACGACTGCAATAGAGGTCGAAGTCAGCGTGGTCTGCTCCCCAATGATGTTGAGACTACGAAGTCCTGGAACAACGAAACCTTCTTCACCAAGAATCTGCTTCCAAGCGACAGTTCGTAGCAGGAAAGAGGGAAAGAAAGGAGCAACAACTAATACAAGAAGAATGTTTTTAAACTTTCCTGCCTTAAAGGCAATTGCATAGGCAAGTGGATAAGCAATAGCTAGAGCAAATATCGTGGCCAAGCTTGCGTACAAGAATGACCGACCAAACTGTTCCTTATTTTCAACAAATGCTTGAATATAGTTAGAAAATGCTAAAGTTTGTTCGTACTGGCCAGTGTCACCACCATCCACTGGTGTCTGGGTAGATGTCTGTGCAAGATTAATGATTGGCAGAATAAAGAAAGTAAAGAGGAAAGCGAAACCTGGGAGAAGAAGCAGGTAAGGAACACGTACCTTGGGAAAGGACACGTTATTCCTCCTCTAATTCCTCAGGATTAACTTCTGTACCCGCTTCGATATCTTCATCTCCACGCAGACCAAATGTGAAGTTCGGTTCCCATGAAATGTTGACTTCATCGCCCTTATCAAATGGTGCAACACCATCATCGTTTTGCTCAAAGACCATGACTTCCTGGCCCCAAGGCATTGCTACTACATATTGCGTACTCACGCCAATGTAGGAAACATCTTCAATACGTCCGCCAGTTAAAGTGTTTCCTTTAACCGGAGTACCTAGGCGCGAGATTCTAAATTTCTCTGGGCGAATTCCTGCATAGAGTGAATTATCAACTGCATGGCTGCGCTTTTTTGGCATGGAAATCTTTTGGCCATAGAGATCAACTACTAAATTGTCGCCATCATTTCCATCAATTTTGCCCTTAATTAAATTAGATTGACCGAGGAAGTTGGCTACAAATGCTGTTTCCGGGTTGTCATAGAGATCAGCCGGTGATCCCATTTGCTCAATCTTTCCCTCATTCATAACTGCAATCGTGTCAGCCATAGTCATGGCTTCTTCTTGATCGTGTGTTACGTGTACGAAAGTTAAGCCAACTTCACGCTGAATCCACTTGAGTTCGATTTGCATCTGACGTCGCAGCTTTAGATCAAGTGCACCCAATGGTTCATCAAGGAGCAAAAGTGCTGGGCGGTTAACAATTGCGCGAGCAAGTGCAATGCGCTGCTGTTGACCACCTGATAGTTGAGTTGGCTTGCGCTCAGCTAAATGTGGAAGCTCAACAAGGTTGAGGACTTTATCGACCTGTTCCTTGACATCTTTAATTCCGCGACGGCGAAGGCCGAAAGCGATATTTTCAAAGATGGTTAGGTGAGGAAATAGCGCATAGTTTTGAAAAACTGTATTAATCGGGCGTTGATACGGACGCGTAGTCGTAATGTCCGTATCACCCAAGTGAATACTTCCAACTGTTGGCTCTTCAAGGCCTGCAACCATACGAAGTGTTGTGGTTTTGCCACAACCTGAAGGACCAAGTAGTGCAAAGAAAGATCCTTTTGGAATCGTAAGAGTTAGATCATCAACCGCAGTGAAGTCACCATATGACTTTGTTATGCGAGTTAGACGAAGATCTCCCCTTGCAGTAATTGGGTCTTTCGACACTAATTTCCTTGAGCTTGTTGGAAAGCTTCAGCCCACTTTGTCTCTTCATCCGGTGTGAGAGAACGGAAAACATTGAGACGAGATGATGTCTTTTCAGTTGGGAAGATGTACTCACTTGTTGCAAGCTCTGGAGCAATCTTTTCCATCTCAGCTTGTGCACCCTTTACTGGACACACATAGTTCACATAAGCAGCAACTTCTGCGGCAACTACTGGGTCGTAATAGTAATTAATCAGCTTCTCACCGTTTGCCTTACCAGCAGCAGATGCAGTTGAAGGAATAATCAAATTATCACCTGAGATAGTTCCACCTGATTCTGGAATTGCAAAGTCAAACTTTCCTTCATTTTCAGAGGCAAGAATGAACATATCGCCAGACCAACCGATGACTGCGGTGGCATCACCTGATGTGAGGTCTTCGGCGTATTCATTACCCTTAACGCCGCGGATCCACCCATCAGAGATCTTCTTAGCCATGAAATCAACTGCATTCATAAACTCATCTTCGGTGACCTTAGTGATGTCAACACCTTGACCTAGCAAAATCACACCAATTGTGTCGCGCATTTCTGTGAGAACAACGATCTTTCCCTTGTTCTGTGGTGCAAAAAGATCATCAAGTGTGCGAATTCCTTTTGGATTCTTCTCAACGTTCCAACCAAATCCACCCATGATGCCCTGCCATGTAAGAGTTGATTCACGATTTGGGTCATATGAAGGTGATGCCAGCGAATCAAGGATATTAACCTTGTTTGGAATATTTGCAGCGTCATATTTTTGTGCATATCCCAAACGGATCCAGCGAGCTGCCATCCAATCAGTTGGTGTGACTACGTCATAACCAATGTCTTCTCCAAGTTTTAACTGCGCTTGAACTTTTCCATAGAACTCATCATTATCGTTGTAATCTTCAAAATACTTGGCATCAATTCCAGTTTGCTCTGAGAACTTAACAAGAGTTGGGTATGTCTTTGACTCCTCATCAAAATCTAAATACAAAGGCCAGTTACCCCAGCGCACAGTGTTTTCTGCAGATGCGCTATCTCCACCGCCACCGCATGCCGCTAATAATCCTGCAGCACCAACACCACCTGCGCCAGCTAACACAGCACGACGTGAGATCTGAGTTCTAAGAATCGAACGTGCTTCAGGTGAAAGTGAACGCTCTTTTGCCATTGATATGCTCCTTATTGTGTGAGGTCCTTGGGTGAAATACTACGCCCCAAGGTTGGTCATGACGTGCTTGATTCGTGTGTAATCTTCAAATCCATAGGCTGAAAGATCCTTGCCATAGCCCGAGCGCTTGAATCCACCGTGCGGCATCTCGGCAACCAAAGGGATATGGGTATTGATCCAAACACAACCAAAGTCAAAGGCTTTGGCCATTCTCATCGCACGGCCATGGTCCTTGGTCCAGACGCTAGAGGCCAGGCCATACTCAACCCCGTTGGCCTTTGAGATTGCATCAGCTTCATCGCTAAATTTTTGAACTGTGATGACTGGGCCAAATATTTCACTTTGGATCATCTCATCATCTTGCTTCAGGTCGGCAACAACGGTTGCTGGGAAGAAGAAACCTGGCTTATCCAAAGCCTTTCCGCCGGTCATCACCTTTGCGTGAGAAGGCAGACGATCAAAGAAAGCACTGACACGGGCTAACTGGTTTGCATTATTAACTGGTCCCAAGAAAACATCTTCAGATGGGGAACCAATGGCAATGCCCTTAGCTTGCTCGGCCAAAAGTGCAACAAAATCATCATAAACACTGGCTTCAACGATTACTCGTGTGGCAGCTGTGCAGTCCTGGCCGGCGTTGAAATAGCCAGCAATAGCAATACCTTCAGCTGCTGCGACTAAATCTGCATCAGCAAAGACAACTACGGGTGCTTTGCCACCAAGCTCAAGGTGCACTCGCTTGAGTTGAGTAGCAGCAGATTGGGCAACTTGAATTCCAGCGCCTACTGAACCAGTGATTGAAACCATATCTGGGCGCTTGTGTTCAACAACCATACGTCCTGTTTCACGTTCACCGCAAACAACATTGAAAACACCTGCTGGTAAAAACTCTGACATTAAATTGGCCATCCACACAGTTGATGCCGGTGTTGTATCACTTGGCTTTAACACAACAGTGTTGCCTGCAGCAATTGCTGGAGCCCACTTCCAAACCGCCATCATCATTGGATAGTTCCATGGTGTTACTTGTCCAATAACTCCTACTGGTTCGCGGCGGATCATTGAAGTCATACCTGGCATGTATTCACCAGCAGATTTTCCTTCAAGGTTTCGTGCAGCTCCTGCGAAGAATCGTATCTGATCAACCATCGGAGGTACTTCTTCAGAAGTAGTTAAAGAGATTGGCTTACCTGTGTTGGTTGTTTCAATACCGATAATTTCTTCTGCGCGAGACTCAATAGCATCTGCGATTTTCAGTAAAGCTTTTTGACGCTGCGATGGGGTGGAATCGCGCCAACCTGGAAATGCATCACTTGCAGCCTTAAATGCTAGATCAACATCTGCGGGATTAGATTTAGGTGCACGGGCATACTCTTTGCCAGTTGAGGGGTTAATAAGTGGTGAGGTTTCTCCGGATGTTGAATCGACGGCCTTGCCATTAATGAAGTTAGTTAACTTTTCCATGGAAATGAGCCTACCAAGTCCACCCTTGCCTAACCAGTAGGACTGTTAGCCTTTTCTGCAGCAGCCAACTGACCACAGGCCCCATCAATCTCACGACCTCTAGTATCTCGCACAGTGACTGGAACACCGTAACTTTCCAAGATGCGGACAAACTCAGCTTCATCTTCGCGGCGGGAAGCTGTCCACTTAGAACCTGGGGTGGGATTGAGGGGAATTAAATTGACGTGAGTATTTCGGTTTTTAAGTAACCGGCCAAGCAAATCTGATCGCCATGATTGGTCATTGATGTCGCGGATCAAGGCATATTCAATTGAATAACGGCGGCCCGTCTTCTTTTCATAGGCATCTGCTGCAGCCAAAACTTCCTTGATTTTCCATCTAGAGTTAATCGGAACCAAAGTATCTCGAAGTTCATCATCTGGTGTGTGAAGTGAAACGGCCAAAGTAACTGAGAGACCTTCCTCAGTGAGTTTTTCAATTCCATTAACAAGTCCAACAGTTGAAACCACCACTGAGCGCGCACTAATTCCGAGGCCGTCAGGGTTTGGATCTGTGATATTTCTCAGTGTTCGTATCACTGCGTTGTAATTAGCTAATGGTTCACCCATACCCATAAAAACGATATTTGAAAGACGGGCTTCTCCCCCAGGTAATTCACCATTTGCACATGCTCTTGCCGCTGCAACGATTTGTTCTGTGATTTCTCCTGCACTTAAGTTTCGTGTGAGTCCTGCCTGGCCAGTTGCACAAAATGGACAATTCATTCCACATCCTGCCTGGGATGAAATACACACTGTTACACGATCGGTGTAACGCATTAAAACTGACTCCACCAGAACACCATCATGGAGTTTCCAGAGATCTTTACGTGTCATTCCCCCATCACACTCAACTGAGCGCACAAGTTCAATGAGTTTAGGAGTGAACTGTTCTGCGATTGTCGTACGCATCTCAGCAGGAATATCTGTCCAGTTTTCTGGATCATTAGATAAATGCGTGAAGTAATGGGTGGCAACTTGGTTGGCACGAAAAGCTGGCAAACCTAAAGACATTGCGAGTTCGCGGCGCTCTTCTGGTGAATAGTCAGCTAAATGCTTCGGGGCTTTCTTGCGCTGAACTGGTTCATCAAAAACTAATTTAATCTCAGGAACGCTCATAACCAGCGCTTCACTAGCTCTAATGCAAGCCATAGCGCTGGGGCTGAAATCAATACTGAATCAAGGCGGTCCAAAATTCCACCATGGCCTGGAAGCAGTGTCCCCATATCTTTAAGGTGAAGATCGCGCTTCATTGCACTCTCAATGAGATCACCGCATGTGGCGGTGAAAACAATCATTAATCCAACAATGGCACCTACCCACCAGTGCATATCCATGATGTATCTAAATGCAAGTGACCCACCAATGACTGTGAAAACGAGAGAACCAATTAAGCCCTCCCAACTCTTTTTTGGGCTTATGACAGGAACAAGTGGATGCTTTCCAAATAGAACTCCCACGATGTAACCAAATGTGTCATTGCAGCCTACCAATACAACAAAAGTCATGACGCGCTCTAAGCCTGTAGTTGGCTTAGCAAGGAGAATAAGGAAGCCAGCTAGAAATGGTAAATAAAGAAGTGAAAACGTAGTTGCCGTTGCACTTTGTACAAATCCTTCTGGACCTTTAGTTAAAAGTTGAATAAGCAAAAGTGGAATTGCAATAGCTGTGGCGATGGCTAACCCTGCTGCCCCTCCATTCCAGGTGGCATACGTGAGAGCCACAGCTCCAATAGCGAGTGATACAACTGAGATGTATATTCCACGAACACTAAAGGCTCTAACAATTTCGCGAATGCCAAGAAGAACCGCGATTGCTACGACAACAGCAAAAACCTCACGGCGGTAAACAAGAGCAAACCACACCAATGCAATTAGAGATAGTGAAACGACAATAGAGGGTCCCAGTTTTCGCCCGGCCTTCTTATTGATGGCCTCGTTTATCGATTGAAAATCAGACATCGGTGACAAACTCCTTAAACTTCTAGGAGTTCGACCTCCTTGTGCTTTAACAGCTCATCGATTTTGGCAACGTGATCAGAAGTGATTTTCTCTAGCTCTTTTTCACCGCGTGCTAAATCATCCTTTCCAATCTCGCCATCTTTTTCCATCTTCTCCATCGCTTCTTTTGCTGCACGACGGATGTTTCGTATCGAAACTTTTGAGTCTTCAGCTTTGCCTTTTGCAACTTTGATGTATTCCTTGCGGCGCTCCTCGGTTAATTGTGGGAAATTAACTCGAATAACAACGCCGTCATTTCCTGGATTAACACCTAAATCTGATTCACGAATTGCTTTTTCAATACTTGCCATTGAGCCCTTATCAAATGGCGCAATTGTGGCCATGCGCGCTTCAGGAACTTGGATGGAGGCTAGTTGTGAGAGCGCTGTGTAAGTGCCGTAGTAATCAACCATGATTTTATTAAACATGGATGGGTGTGCACGGCCAGTTCGAATTGAAGCAAAATCATCCTTTGCAACCTCAACGGCTTTGCTCATTTTTGTCTCAGCGTCCTTGAGGGCGCTTGCTACATTTGCCATGACATCTCCCTTGGTATTGCCTCATTAATGATTCTATCGGCAAATTCTGCCCTAGCCCCAAAAAATTTGAACTAAGAAACTAACGTTCCTATCGTTTCACCACGTACGGCGCGTGCGATATTGCCATTCTTCATTAAATCAAAGATAACGATAGGCAGCTTATTTTCACGACACAGAGCAAAAGCTGCAGCATCAGCCACAGCTAGAGATTTGCTTAAAACTTCGTTGTAAGAAATTGAAGCATATTTTGTTGCGCTTTTATCCTTATTTGGATCTGCGCTGTAAACACCATCAACACCACTCTTAGCAAGGAGCAGAGCTTCTGCTCCAATTTCAAGTGCGCGTTGGGCTGAAACAGTATCTGTTGTAAAGAATGGCATTCCTGCGCCTGCTCCAAAAATTACTACGCGACCCTTTTCAAGGTGGCGAATAGCGCGAAGTGGAATATAAGGCTCCGCCACTTGACCCATAGTGATTGCGGTCTGAACACGAGTTTGGACACCTTCTTTTTCCAGGAAATCTTGAAGTGCTAAACAGTTCATCACTGTTCCGAGCATTCCCATGTAGTCAGCGCGTGAGCGATCCATACCGCGCTGAGAAAGCTCAGCCCCACGGAAATAGTTACCGCCACCAACAACGATTGCCACTTGTACGCCACTTCGGGCTACATCTGCGATTTGTTTAGCAATGTCTTGCACGACATCAGGATCAACACCAATGCCCTTAGCTCCGCCAAAAACTTCACCAGAAAGTTTAAGGAGCACCCGCCGATACGTTCCTCTTGTACCGGGCATGAGTGCTCCTTTAACTTCTAGTTGGAATATCTAAATTCTAAGCGATGTCGCCTTGAACTTATTGACCCACGCGGAAGCGATTGAACGCCTTAACGGCTGTTCCTGCCTCATCGAGGATCTGCTTCACAGTCTTTTTCGCATCTTTAGCAAAAGATTGCTCAATCAAAGAAACTTCCTTGACGAAGCCTGTTACGCGACCTTCAATGATCTTGATGAGGGAAGCTTCTGGCTTTCCTTCTTCGCGTGCAGTCTCTTCTGCGATACGACGTTCGTTTTCGATGAGTTCAGCAGGAACATCTTCGCGATTTACAAACTGTGGTGCAAAGGCTGCGATGTGCTGAGCAATATCTTTACCGACTTCAGCTGCATCCTTAGTCAATTGAACTAGAACGCCAACTTGTGGTGGCAAATCCGGGCTTGTGCGGTGCAAGTAGATTCCAACTGGAGAATCCTTCAACACTGCAATGCGGCGAACTTCAATCTTCTCGCCAAGAGTTGCATTTGCCTCATCAACAGTTGCCTGAACGGTCTTGCCGCTAGACATTGTTGTTGTGAGGAATGCCTCTAGTGAGTCAGAGTGTGCATTTTGTAGGTGAGCAAGTAGCTCATCAGCTAGTGCAACGAAACGCTCACCCTTAGCCACGAAATCTGTTTCGCAGTTGAGCTCAAGCATCACACCAAGATTTCCTTCAACCTTTGCAACAACTGCACCGTTTGAAGTTAAGCGACCTTCACGCTTTGTGACTCCCTTGAGCCCCTTAACGCGAATAATGTCGATTGCCTTGTTGTAATCGCCCTCTGCTTCATCTAAAGCCTTCTTACAATCAAGCATTCCGGCAGCTGTTGCTTCACGAAGATTCTTAACGTCTTGTGCTGTATATGCAGCCATTTAATTAAGCTCCTTCTGTGACAGTTGTTGCTTCTGGTGCTGCTGCCTCAATTGAACCGGCAACTTCTTTTTCCCAGTCAGCTAAAGGTTCACCAGCTGCAACTGACGGGGCTTCATCCTTTACTTCGGTCTTAGCCTGTGCTGAACGTGCAGTAAGACCAGCAACGATTGCATCAGTGATAACGCGAGTTAACAAGCCGATTGAACGGATTGCATCGTCGTTACCAGGAATCTTGTAATCCACTTCATCTGGATCACAGTTTGTGTCCAAGATTGCAATAACTGGAATACCAAGCTTCTTGGCTTCCTGCACTGCTAAGTGCTCCTTCTTAGTATCAACAACCCAAATCGCTGAAGGCAACTTAGTCATGTTACGGATACCGTTGAGGTTCTTAAATAGTTTTTCGCGTTCACGGCGAAGAACAAGAAGTTCCTTCTTTGTAAGAAGTAGATCGTTCTTCTCTTCTAGAGCTTCTAGCTCCTTCAGACGCTGAATACGCTTGTAGACAGTTGGGAAGTTTGTAAGCATTCCACCTAACCAGCGCTCAGTCACTGTTGGCATACCAACGCGTGCTGCTTGCTCGATGATTGGTTCTTGTGCTTGCTTCTTTGTTCCAACGAACAAAACGTGACCGCCCTTTGCAACTGTTTCCTTAACGAACTCATATGCATTGTCGATTAACGCTAGTGATTGCTGGATATCGATGATGTAGATGCCATTGCGCTCAGTGAAGATATAGCGCTTCATCTTTGGATTCCATCGACGAGTCTGATGTCCAAAGTGAA
>SXYM01000042.1 GCA_005789205.1 Actinomycetota bacterium
AACACCGATTTCACGGACGTCGAGGTTGAGTGCAAGACCAAGTGTGCCGTTTTCAAACTGCAATAGTTCGTTCGCCATTGTTGAAGGCAGACCCTCAACACGTGCGATGCCATCGCCTGCTTGGCTAACAGTTCCCACTTCGTCACGAGCTGCAACGCCTGGATCATATGACTTAACGAAATTCGCTAAGGCGGCCTGAACTTCTGCCGGATTGATCTTTAGGTCTGCCATTTTGTTTCTCCCTTTATTTGCTTCCGACTAGAGCGCGTGCGGCCCCCGCCAAACGATTTGAAACTGTTCCATCTACTAACTCATCTGCAAAACGAACTGAAACCCCACCAAGAACATGTGAATCAATTTCGATGTTCACACGAACTGGTTGTCCTACTTGCTTGTTTAACGCCGCAGATAGACGCTCAACTTGAGCACTGCTCATTGGTGATGCAACTCGAACAAGTGCGATTACGCGATTGCGACGAGCTGCAAGTGAATGTGCATAGTCAGCAAATGCTGATTCCACGCTACGTCCACGCCAAGAGTTAACAAGCTCTGACACTAACTTCACTGTTGAACTAGATGCGCCCTTGAGAATCTGGCTAACCAATACTGCTTTAGCCTCTTTCGCATCTGAGTTCAGCGCTCTGCGTAGCTCGGATGAGCCAGCGATTGCACGTGAAGCCCTAAAAATCTCATCTTCTACACGGTCTAGTTCGCCTGCGATATTGGCAGCTGATGCTTCTGCCTCAATTGCTAGCTGCTCTAGTACTTGCACAAGATCTTTAGCCCCTGACCAACGCATCGCTGAAATCTCTTTCAGGATTGTTGTGCCAGCTGCTCCAACTTTGCTTCCAAAGAGTTCAGCAATAAATGCCTTCTTTGATGACGCATCGCGTGATGTGTCAGTTAATGCCCGGCGCACTGCGATATTTTTATCGAGCACATCGGCAACAAAGAAAAGCTCAGCACTCAAGGCAGATGCTGCATTTGCATCAACGCCTTTAACGGCAGCATCAAGTGATGCGCGTGCAGTCACAAGTGACTGACGACTACTGCCTCCGAGGTGAGCTCTCATTATTTACTTACTCTTTTCTAGATCTTCTAGGAAACGATCAACAACACGTGATTGACGTGCTTGATCATCTAGGGCTTCTCCAACAATCTTTGAAGCAAGTTCAACAGCCAAAGTTCCCACTTCATTGCGAAGTGAAGCAATTGCCTGTTGACGTTCTGCTTCAATTGAAGCGTGAGCAGTTGCTGTGATGCGCGCTGCTTCATCTTGTGCCTTGGCACGAAGATCTTCAATGATGGCTGCTCCTTGGGCGCGTGCTTCTTCGCGCAGAGTCTGCGCTTCCTCACGTGCCTTTGATAGCTGTTCGTTGTACTGAACAAGTGCGCGCTGTGCTTCTAGCTGCGCCTTCTCAGCACGTTCCATGCCACCTTGAATTGCATTGGTGCGATCTGTGTATGCCTTTTCAAACATTGGCACCACAAATTTACGCAGCGTTAGGAATAGAAGAGTAAACGCGATTGCACCCACAATGAGTTCAGCAGTGTGTGGAATCAGCGGATTAATCTTGCCCTCCGCAGCTAAATCAACAAATTGCATCAGTTGTCCTTTTAGTTAAATTCTTCGATTAGAGAACGAATGCGAGAACGAGACCGAAGAGTGCGAGAGCTTCAGCAAGGGCGAATCCGAGGAACGCGATTGGCTGTAGGACGCTACGTGCTTCTGGCTGACGTGCAACGCCGTTGATGTATGCGGCGAAGATAAGCCCGGTTGCGATTCCGGGACCGATTGCTGCGAGGCCAAAACCAACGAGGTTGAGTGTGCCTTCCATTTATTTCTCCTTATTTCCTATTAGTGCTCGTCGGCAAGGGCGCCGGCGATGTATAGAGCTGCTAGCAGAGTAAAGATATACGCCTGCAAGCATTGGACCATGAATTCAAAGAAGGTCAGCACAATGCCGATTGCAAAGGCAATGGGCTGATCAACTTCAAACCAATAACACCTTGAAGTAGATGTTCTCCACCCAAGATAAACACGAGCAACAACAAGTGGCCCGCAAACATATTTGCAAACAAACGAAGTGAGAGCGTCAATGGACGCACCAAGAAGAAAGTCAGAATTTCAAGAGGTGTAATAAGAATGTATGCAGCCTTAGGAACTCCAGGCATGAACATGATCTCTTTAAAGTATTTGATCACACCTTGCTTGCGTATACCCACGTAGTGGAAAACGAGATAAACGGTAGCCGCTAAAACATACGGGAATGAAACACGTGACATCGTTGGGAACTGCAAAAGTGGAATAATTCCAAAGAGGTTGTTGACTAAAATAAAAGTGAAAAGTGTAAATAGGTAAGGAACAAAGCGCAGGAAGTCATGTCCAATAACATCCTTGGCCAAATCATTTCTGACAAATGTGTAGACAGATTCGCCAGCAAATTGGAGCTTAGAAGGTACAACTGCGGCTTTGCGTGAAGAGATTATGAAGAATACAGAGATCAAAATTACTGAGAGAAAAACTAGAGCAATTGGTTTAGTTGTGTAAACATTGTCGCCAAAAATTGGAGGAAGCTCAAAGTCGCCGCTGCTAGGTGGGACAAATCCGCCACCTTCTGCGCTTGAACGCAATAAATCGCGCACGCTTACTCCTCTTGGAATCATTCGTTACGGGGTACTACGGGGAAGGTAAGACGGGTGTAACCCTATGGGAGGTCCGGCTTAGTTGAGAAATCGAAAACTGCCTTGAAAAGGTGGGACGGCTCACTGCCGGCCGAAACGCAGCCAGACCAGGTAGATCGCCCCGCTAATTCCGACTAGCAGGCCGATAAGAGTGAGGTAGGCGGTGCCTAACCACTTATCTAGGCCATAGCCGATTCCGCCCCAAAAAAGTAGACCTGAAAGTAGGTATCCAAAAATCGACCACATTGCATTTTCTTCGCCACGTGACATGAACTACTCCTTAGACCCGGGGAGAGGTAAATGTAGGCGCAATTTCATGAAACTAGCAATCTCGCCCCATAACCAGGCCACCGTGAGCGCAACGGCGGTGATTCCAAAGGTAGTTCGATCAATTGTTGAGCGATCTGTATATCTGGCAATAGCCCAGAGCAAAAGGCCCAAGGCAAATAATTTAGCAAAGTATGAAAACAGGGCCATCGCCATAGTTGAAATCGGATCTAGATTTCTAGTCAATCTTGAAACTGCGATGTGGATGATAAAAAAGATAATGACAACAAATTGTGCAAGGACTGCGCCAAGAAAACCTGGGAATCCTTTTACAAAAGTTGAAATCAAGATTGCAAACCCACTCGTTAAGAAAGTGGGAATGAATGCAGCGCGTAGCAGCTTTGACTCGTTACTACTCACACTAAAACCTTTTTACTCTTCTTGGAAACCAAAAGTGTTACTGCCACCAAAACTACGGCAGTAATCAGCGCAACCCACCATGGTTCAAAGGCGAGCACTGTCACAGGAAATGCAATCGTTGCTGTCCACATATACAAAATGAATGCAGTTTTAAGTTGAGAATTGCCGGCACTGAGTAAACGGTGATGCAAATGTTCATTATCAGGTGCAAAAGGAGATTTACCTGCTTTAACTCGACGTGCAACTGCTAATAAGAGATCAACAAGTGGAATTGCAAGAACTGCAAAAGGAAGTAGAAGAGGAAGCAATGTTGGTCCTCGAGATTCAGCAGAGATTGCATTGGGATCAACTTGGCCAGTTAAAGTGATTGCAGCAGATGCCAGTAATAAGCCTAGGAGCATCGATCCGCTATCCCCCATAAAGATTCTTGCTGGGTGAGCATTATGCGGTAAGAAACCAATACACAGCCCTACTAAGACAGCTGTTGTAAGGGACGGTGCACCTGCGCGACTAAAGCCAAAATCAACGGCTAAAAGATAGGCAAAGGCAAAGAACGCGATTCCAGAGATTGCAACAATTCCTGCAGCTAGCCCATCCATGCCATCAATAAAGTTAACGGCGTTGATGATGACTAGAACAATTAGAACCGTGACCAGCTGGCCAATGCTTGGAGGTAAAGTTATTACACCATTAATAGGTAGCCACAGAATCTGAATTCCATACATCAACAAAATTCCTGCCGCAAAGACTTGTCCAGTTAACTTTGTCAAAGCATCTAGCTGAAAGCGATCATCAGCCATTCCTAAGAGAACTATGGCAGTTGACGCTAGGAAAATACCTTGGGCTTCATGGCCAAAAGACTTACCAACAAGAGGTAAGTGATTAACAATCATGAAGGTGATTGCCATAGCCAGCCACATTGCAACCCCGCCCCAGCGTGCAGTGGGAGTTGTGTGAATATCTCTTCCACGAATTCCAGCAACTGCGCCAAAACGAATTGCTTGGGTGCGAACGAGTGGAGTAATCAAATAACACAGAGCTGCAGATATCAGCAGTGTTACTAAATACTCGCGCATGAAGGCTTCTTAAGCCTGGTAGATAGGAAAGCGTGATGTCAGAGCATGAACTTCGCTCTTGATCGCAGCATGTGCTGAGGCATCATCAGTAGCAATTGCTCGTGCAATCAAAGTTGCAATCTGCTTCATCTCCTCAACGCCCATTCCTTGCGTGGTTGTTGATGGTGTGCCAACACGAATACCACTTGTAATTCCTGGTTTTTCTGGATCATTTGGAATCGAATTCTTATTCATAACAATTCCAGCTGCTCCGCAACGCTCATCAGCAACTTTTCCAGTTACTCCTGTACTTCTAATATCCATTAGGGCTAAGTGAGTTTGAGTGCCACCTGACACTGCTCTCATGCCTTCTGCCTCAAGGGCCTTAGCTAAGGCCTGGGCATTAACAATTACATCCTTGGCATACTTTTGATACGCAGGTGTTGCACACTCTGCCAGCGCAACAGCTTTACCAGCTACTGCAGACATAATCGGTCCGCCCTGCATTCCGGGGAAGATTGACTTATCAATTGCAGCTGCGTGCTCGGCTTTAGTCAAAATCATTCCACCTCGTGGACCACGCAAAACTTTGTGTGTTGTGAAAGAAACAACATCTGCATAAGGAACAGGTGAAGGAATTGCTTTACCTGCAACTAGGCCAATGAAGTGAGCAGCATCTACCCACATAATCGCTCCGACTTCATCACAAATGGCGCGAACCTTCGCAAAATCGATAAGTGATGGGTATGCCGTTGCTCCAGAGCAGATCATCTTTGGCTTTGTTGCAATAGCCTTATCGCGTAGCTCGTCGTAATCAATTAATTCATTATCGCTGCGAACGCCATATGACTCAATGTTGAACCATTTGCCTGAAAAGTTAACTGGAGATCCATGAGTTAAGTGACCACCATGTGCCAAAGACATCGCCATGACGGTGTCTCCCGGCTTAGTAAATGCTTGATAAACAGCGATGTTGGCACTTGCACCGGAGTGTGGTTGAACATTTGCATGGTCTGCTCCAAAGAGAGATTTAGCGCGCTCAATTGCTAAGTACTCAGCTTTATCAACTTCTTCACATCCACCGTAGTAACGCTTGCCTGGATAACCTT
>SXYM01000043.1 GCA_005789205.1 Actinomycetota bacterium
ACTCTTGAGATGGCCCGCGAAGAAGGATTAGAAGTTGATGAAGACGGGTTCCGCCGACTGATGAAAGAACAAAAGGATCGCGCTAAGGCAGATTCAAAGGCTAAGAAAAGTGGCCACACAGATTTATCCGTCTATCGCCAAGTGGCTGACAAGAATGGAAAATCCGAGTTCATTGGGTACGCCCATCTGACAAGTGAAGCGAAAGTAACTGCAGTTCTAGTTGATGGCAATCTAGTTGGCTCTGCAGGAGCAGAGGAAGAAGTTGAAATTGTTTTGGATCGCACGCCGTTTTATGCAGAAGGTGGTGGTCAGCTAGCCGATGGTGGAACAATCACTTTGGCTAATGGCGCTGTTGTAGAGATCGATGATGTTCAAACTCCTGTCCCAGGTGTATTTGTTCACCGTGGTCGTGTTCTCTCTGGATCACTTGAAAGTGGATCACAAGGACAAGCTGCAATCGATGTTGAACGCCGTGATGCTATTTCTCGTGCACATACCGCAACTCACATGGTGCATAAAGCTTTCCGTGAACTTTTGGGAGAGACTGCCACACAAGCTGGTTCAGAAAACTCACCTGGAAAATTTCGCTTTGATTTTCCGGCAACAGGAGCAGTACCAACATCAGTACTCAATGAAGTTGAATCACGCGTTAACACGTTGCTTCTAGATAACCTCGAAGTAAGTGCTGAAGTGATGTCACAAGATGCCGCCAAGAAACTTGGCGCAATGGCACTTTTTGGCGAGAAGTATGGAGATCAAGTTCGCGTTGTCAGTGTTGGTGATTGGGCACGCGAGCTTTGTGGAGGAACACATGTTTCTCGATCAGGTCAGCTCGGTGTCATTAAACTCTTGAGTGAATCATCTATTGGTGCGGGAGTTAGGCGTGTTGAGGCACTTGTGGGTGTTGATGCTTATCGTTTCTTAGCTCGTGAGCACATTTTGCTTAACTCTCTTACAGACATCATCAAGGGCGCTAGGGTAGAAGAACTCCCAGAGCGCATCAACGGCCTCATCAATTCAATGAAAGAGATTGAAAAAGAGTTAAGTGTGTTGCGCTCTGCGCAAGCACTCTCTCAAGTTGGCGAGATAGCTAAAGGCGCAAAGGTTGTCAATGGAACAACGGTTATCACAGCGCTTTTGGGTGATGGCATTTCTGGTGATGATTTGCGCAAGATTGCACTTGAACTTCGCTCAAAGGCTGCCAACAGTGTTGTTGCATTGATCAGTGTGAATGATTCCAAGCCAGTACTAGTTGTTGCGGCAAGTGATGCTGCTCGTGCTGGGGGAGTGAAGGCAGGCGCGTTGGTGAAGATTGGTTCCACGATATTAGGTGGTGGCGGAGGCGGTAAGGATGACTTCGCTCAAGGCGGAGGAACCGATGCTGCTAAATCAGTTGATGCATTAGCAGCAATTTCACACGCACTCGTTGGGTAATCACTACATGCAAAGAGGTCGCCGAATCGCTTTTGATTATGGCGATGTACGAATTGGAGTCGCTGTGTGTGATCCCGATGGAATTTTGGCCACGCCACTCACAACATTGAAAACATCTGATAACAAACTTAACTCCCAAATTGCTCAGATTTTCACTGAATACGAACCAATTCATATCTACGTCGGCAAACCCTCGCATATGGATGGACGTGAAAGTGAGTCAGCTGTAAAGGCCGAAATCTTTGCAAAGGAGTTGGGCGAAATGACATCTGCTCCAGTGACGCTCATTGATGAACGTTTAAGTACGGTTAGCGCCACTCGCGGCATGCGCGATTCTGGTGTTAACAGCAAGGATGTGCGCGCTTCAATTGATCAAGCAGCTGCGGTTGAGATTCTTAAATTTGCTCTAGAAATTGAAAAGAAGAAAGGATGAAAATATTCAGCAACCCTTTCATCCGTGTGGTTTCAGCCTTACTCTTCGTTGCACTTCTTAGTCTGTCAATTCACACAGTGAGATCTGATATCTCCTCTGCCCCTGATTTTCCAACCGCCAACATAGACGCTAATTCACCGGTTGTAGTTGTTGAAATTCCGGCCGGTGCAAGTGGATCCGCCGTGGGGAAAATACTTTATGAAAACAAAGTAACAAAATCTGCTCTGGCCTACTTTAGAGCAGCTGTTGCAGATCCTCGTTCTGCCCAAGTAGCACCCGGTGCACATGAATTAAATTTGGGAATTTCTGCACGTCAGGCAATAGCTCAACTGCTTGACCCCGCACGTATACCAAATTTGATTAAGGTATTCGAAGGCGGTTGGAAGAGTGAAGTCATTGATTCTTTACTTAAGTATGGATTTACAAAGAAGGATATAGATACTGCCTTCAAGAAAGTCGTGTTGCCTGCGGGATTTTCAAATGCTGAAGGTTTACTTTTCCCAGCCCAATACTCATTCCCGGCCGGAACAAGTGCATTAGAAGCTGTGCAAGCAATGGTTGATCGATTCTCAGATGAAGAAACGGGACAAAAACTTCTAGCTGCAAAAGGAAAATACTCTCCAGCACAGCTGTTGACCATCGCCTCATTGATCCAAGCGGAGGGTGGCGCAGGTGATTTCTACAAAGTTTCTCGGGTAATTAGAAATCGCCTAGAAATCTCTATGCCACTGCAGTTAGATGCCACGGTTCATTACGTGAAGAAACTTCGTGGGGAAATCTTTTTAAGCACGAATTCCACGCTGATTAAATCTCCCTACAACACGTATAGAAATTACGGTCTTCCACCATCACCGATCGGAAATCCAGGAAGTGAGGCTATTGCTGCGGCGCTAAAACCTGCCGACGGGGATTGGCTGTATTTCATTACAGTTGCACCTGGGGACACGAGATTCACTCGTTCTCATGATGAATTTCTCACTTGGAAAGCGCTCTTTGTTAAGAACAGAAAGGCAGGGGCATTTAAATGATAAAAGCCGCTGTTCTAGGATCTCCCATTTCACACTCCCTAAGTCCTCTGCTACACCGTACTGCATATGAACATATGGGTTTGAACGCAAGCTATGAAGCGATAGAAGTGAAGGCAGATACTTTGTCTCGATTCATGGGTGAAAGAGATGAAACATGGACAGGCTTTTCACTAACTATGCCGTTGAAGGAAGAAGTGATTGCTTATGCAGATCATGTTGATGTTTTATCAAAGCGGATAAATAGTGCAAATACTTTGTTTAGAAAAGCAGGGGAGTGGCACGCTACCTCAACAGATGTTATTGGATTTACTAATTCTTTAAAGATGCACAACATAGATGTGAGGGGTCACGTTGTAATTCTAGGAGCGGGTGCTACCGCGCGTGCTGCAGCTGCTGCATGTGATAACTCGAGCACACAGATCACTGTTATTAATCGTTCACTGGCAAGAGTGCAGGCAATGTCAGATGCAGTAGTTGAGTCAGAGTTGAGTTTTATCAACTGGGATGATCTGAGTGTTCTCGATGATGCCGACTTAGTAATTAGCACAGCACCTGCTGGAGTAACAGATTCAATTGATTTGCCAGCTAAAACTTCCGTTCCATATTTCGAAGCGCTCTATAAACCTTGGCCAACACCTGCATCATCTTTGTGGGTCTCGCGAGGGGGAAATGTCATCGATGGTTTAGATCTCTTGATTCATCAAGCCTTAGCTCAGATAGCGATTTTTTCAGGCTTGAGCTTTGATTCGGCGCTCATGTATGCAAAATTACGTGAAGTTGGGTTAGCAGCCCTCAAGTAATCCACACACGACTTTGGCAAATACTCGAAAGTCCTATTCTTTAGAAGTGCTGTATCTCCTCTTCGCATTACCGATATCAATAGCAGACATATCCTCACGTAAAATCCCAAACATATATTTGCAGCTCTATGCCTACTTAGTCGCAGTGTTAGTGGTTGTTTGGGGTGTTCCAAATCCAATTTTCATGCTGATGGTCCTCGCCATTTTATTGCTCATGTCGGCTATCGGCGTTGGTATGGGGGATTGCAAGTTGTTGGCCTTAATTGTTCTCATGCTACAACTTTCCAGTTTTCAAGAATTTGAACTTTTGCTCCTGGCAATCTTTATAATCGCGCTGATTCAGATTGCGCTCATATGGGTCTATTCCAAGGTGATTCCCAGAACGATTGCTCTGGCTCCAGCGATATTTTTTGGAACTAGCCTTTATTTGGCAACGAGTCAGAGCTAACTTCTGCAACAATAGGCACATGCGTTGGTTAACTGCAGGTGAGTCTCATGGTCAAGCACTCAGTGCGATCATTGAGGGTATCCCTGCCTCGGTAAAGATTACGACGGCAGATATTGATCGCCATTTAGAGCGTCGACGCCTTGGTTACGGTCGAGGAGCCAGACAAAACTTTGAAGCTGACAAGGTAACAATTCTTGGAGGAATTCGACTAGGTCTGACACAAGGTGGACCGATTGCAATTCAAGTTGGCAACTCAGAGTGGCCTAAATGGGAAAAAGTCATGTCTGCAGACCCTGTTCCTGAAGATGAGATCAAGGACTTGGCTCGCAACGCGCCCTTAACTAGACCGCGTCCTGGTCATGCTGATCTAGTTGGAATGCAGAAATATAACTTAGATGATGCACGACCAATCTTAGAGCGAGCAAGTGCCCGTGAAACAGCATCCCGAGTCGCTCTTGGTGCAGTCGCAAGAAGTTTCCTTGAACAAAGCGTAGGTATAACAATTTTGTCTCACGTTTTATCTATCGGTAAAGCGCGGGTGCCTAATGACTACGTGTTGCCTGATCCAAAGGACATGGCGCGAATCGATAAGGATCCCGTTCGTTGCGCAGATGAAGCTACGAGTGCGTTGATGATCAAAGAGATTGAAGCAGCCCATGCAGATGGAGACACTTTGGGTGGAGTAGTTGAGGTTTTAGCTTTCAATATGCCGCCAGGATTAGGTTCACACGTTCATTGGGATCGCAGACTCGATGCTCGTTTAGCCGGAGCGTTGATGGGCATTCAAGCCATTAAGGGTGTTGAAGTCGGCGATGGCTTTGAAACTGCAACCCGCCGAGGCTCTGTTGCACATGATGAAATTGAAAAGAATGCCAAAGGAAAGATTGTTCGCCGCACTGATCGTGCGGGTGGAACCGAAGGGGGCATGTCTAACGGTGAAGTTCTCCGAGTTCGAGCTGCGATGAAACCAATCTCTACAGTTCCTAAAGCTTTAGACACAATTGATGTTGCTACAGGAGAGAGCGCTAAAGCGATTAACCAACGCTCGGATGTCTGCGCAGTTCCAGCTGCTGGTGTCGTAGCTGAAGCAATGGTGGCGTTAGTTCTAGCAGAGGTAGTACTAGAAAAATTCGGTGGTGATTCAGTAACCGAAACTCGCCGTAATTTCAACAGCTACATGCAGAACCTGAACTTTTCGTAAAAATGCCACGTCTTGTTTTAATTGGGCCTCCAGGTTGCGGTAAATCAACTGTTGGTGCGGCCTCAGCTAAGAAACTTTCAATCGAATTCATTGATACGGATACTCAGATTGAAGCCTCATATGGCCATAAGATCTCAGATATTTTTGTAGACAAAGGTGAGGAGTTCTTTCGAGAGTTAGAGTTCGCAGTACTTGCACAATCTTTAGAAATCAACAATTGCGTTTTATCACTCGGTGGCGGTGCTCCTATTGCACCCAGAGCTCAAAAGCTTCTTAAGTCCTGCACTTCTCCTATTTTCTTTTTGGATGTTTCATTAGCAGTTGCTGCTCCCCGTGTTGGTTTTAATCGTGACAGGCCACTCTTGCTCTCAAATCCACGAGCGCAGTGGCAATCACTTGCAGAGACACGAAGACCTATATATGAATCTTTAGCAACCTTTGTCATTAAAGTTGATTCCATGTCTGTAGAAGAAGTTGTTAACGAGATTGTAGCGAAATTATGATTCACACCATCCGAGTCCATGCTGAGCATGAATATGACGTGGTTGTTGGCTGTGACTGGCAATCAAGCCTCAAAGACTTACTTGGTTCCTATACTCGCGTAGCTCTAGTTTATTCATCTGCAATGCGTGATCACATTGGGGGATTCAAGCCAGAGAAGACTGAGATTCATTATTTTGAAGTCGCCGATGGGGAAGGTGCTAAAACCTCTCAATCCTTGCAATCATTATGGAATTGGTTGGGAGCCGCTGGCTTCACGCGCTCTGATGCAGTTGTGGGTATTGGTGGCGGGACCATAACAGATCTGGCTGGTTTTGCTGCAGCATCGTGGTTACGAGGCATTGATTGGATAGCGGTCCCAACCACTGTGGCAGGAATGGTTGATGCGGCAATAGGTGGAAAAACTGGAATTAATAGTGATTATGGAAAGAACTTAATAGGTGCATTCCATTCACCACAAAAGGTATTCATCGACACCTCGTGGCTCACTACGCTCACTGATAGAGATTTTGCTGCAGGGTTAGCTGAGGTTGTTAAGTGTGGATTCATTATGGATAGCAAAATTCTTGATTTAGTAACAGGTAAGGGCGTAGCAGAGATTCGCAGGAATGTTTTGCTGGTCCAAGAACTCATTACGCGCTCTGTGGCAGTTAAAGCCCATGTTGTGGGAAGTGATTTCAAAGAATCATTTGGTAGAGAGGTTCTCAATTATGGACATACTTTGGGTCATGCGATAGAAATCCACAGTAAGTATTCACTTCGTCACGGAGAAGCTGTGTCGATAGGGCTTGTTTTTGCCGCCGAACTTGCAGGAGTAAAAGGATTGCTGGATTCAAAGAGTATCCAACTTCATAAACAAATTCTCACCAGCCTGGGATTGCCCACCACTTATCCAAGCGATTCTTGGCAACAACTTTATCCGCTTTTAGCTCTGGACAAGAAGTCTCGTGGCCACCAACTTAGATTTGTGGGACTGAGTGCAATCGGTGAGACCTTGCGCATTGAGGATGCAAATGAAAGCGAACTAGCAGCTGCCTATGAGAGAATTAGCGCATGAAGATCATGGTTATCAATGGCCCAAATCTGGCCCGGTTAGATATCCGTGATTCTTCTATTTACGGAGATCTAAACTACGCTGAACTCAAATCTTTGATTGAGACGACTGCATCCACAGCAGGGATGCAGGCAGATGTGCGACAGAGCAATGATGAGGCAACGATTATTAATTGGCTCCATGAAGCAGCAGATGCAAAGTTGCCAGTGATTATCAACCCGGCAGCCTTTACTCATTATTCATATGCGATTCGCGATGCAGCAGAACTATTGAAAGCACCACTTATCGAGGTTCATTTATCTAATCCAATGGCTCGTGAGGAGTTTCGTCACACATCAGTAATCTCTGGTGTGGCAACAGGGACAATCGCAGGTTTTGGTCCCAATTCCTATGTTTTAGCGATTAATGCCCTTAATTCCCTGCTTGGCTAAGTCGAAAAATCGCTCGGCAAATACGGGTATCCTTAGCTTCTTGTCATTGACAATCAATGGCCGTAAATAATCACCTACAGATATGAGTGGAGCTTGAACCGTGGCAACTACAGCTGATCTAAAAAATGGAATCACTCTAGAAATTGAAAGTCAGTTGTGGACTGTAGTTGAGTTTCAGCACGTGAAGCCAGGTAAGGGTCCAGCATTCGTTCGGACAAAGCTGAAGTCAGTACTGAATGGAAAAGTTATTGATCGCACATTTAACTCAGGCGTAAAGATCGATATCGCCATTTTAGAAAAGCGTGATATGCAGTACTTGTATAAAGAAGGTGACGACTTCGTATTCATGGATAGTAAGACTTACGATCAGATGACTATCTCAGCAGCAGTAGTTGGGGATATGTCCAAGTACATGCTGGAAAACACAGATGCAGTAGTTGCCGTTAACGAAGGCAATCCTCTTTATCTCGAACTAGCTGCCTCAGTTCCTTTACGTATTACATACACAGAGCCTGGAATCCAAGGGGATCGCTCTTCTGGTGGAACCAAGCCAGCAACAGTTGAAACAGGTATTGAAATTCAAGTCCCACTCTTTATCAAGCAGGATGAAATTGTCATGGTAGATACACGTGATGGTTCATACCAGGGCCGCGCTAACTAGTGTCTGCACGCAGTAAAGCAAGGAAGCAAGCTTTAGACCTTCTCTTCGAAGCTGATATTCGGGGAACTAGTGCTTTGGAAACCCTCAACCTTAGAGATATCGTTGAAGAGGGACCAGATGCAAGGCCTATTCGAGAATACACACGCTCACTTATTACTGGCGTGAGTGAAAATACTCGAAAGATAGATGAACTCATCACGACATATGCCCAAGGCTGGGATATGGATCGGCTCCCAAATGTAGATCGCAATATTTTGCGCTTAGGTATTTATGAGATTTTATGGGCAGCTGATATTCCAGATAGTGTGGCAATTGATGAAGCTTTAAGTTTGGCTAAAGAGCTCTCAACCGATGAGTCATCAGGTTTTATCCATGGTGTTTTAGGTCGAATCTCATCTATTAAAGAGAACTTGTCTCTTTAGTTTCAAAAACTAGTTTGTTGTGAGAGAGATACATGGTGAACTCCTCATGAGTGCAACCTATGGTGATAGTTAGAAATGCAATATCACTCTTGCGCAGGGACAAAATTTCCCCGTTGAAATCCTGGCGTTCTTTGATAATTCCAAAGATAAATGAGAAGAGAATATTTGCAGTGGGCGTGCTCTTCTCCTCTGAGATGGAGAGCGCTTTGATTCTGCGCAAATCGATCACAATCTCACCATCAGCCCTCTGGGTGGGAGAGCGTCCAGTTAAGAGATATGAGAGTGGGACGTCATAGAACTCTGATAGTTGAGCCGCTTTCTTCACACTCAACGTTCTATCGCCACGTTCATAGGAGCCAAGGGCGACTGCTCGTAATTGCTTATGACTCTTAGTTTCAACCTCAGCCAAGGTCAGATTCCGTGAAAGACGTATTGATCGAAGGCGTGCGGCTATTTCTTCCATTTCTGTATTCATAGGGCAAGGCTAGGCATGTGATGCCACACGCACTTTTGGATATCCACAGAGGACAGATTCTGCTGATATAGTCGCCCACGCATCCTTTAACGACCCATCCTGCGAGGTGGGGAAGGAGATTTATATGAGCGTAGCCCTGTCCGCACAGGATATTTCACGTGCGTTGAC
>SXYM01000044.1 GCA_005789205.1 Actinomycetota bacterium
AGGCTCTTGCGATATGGGTTCTTTCCCACATGAATTGCCAGGCTATCGTCACATTTCAAATCCTGATGCCCGCAAGATTTTTGCTGAGAAGTGGGGTGTAACACTAGATTCTGAGCCTGGGATGCGAATTCCAAATATGTTTGATGCAGCACTTGCTGGAAATTACCGTGGAATTTATGTTCAGGGCGAAGACATAGCTCAATCTGATCCAAATACCTCTCACGTTCACGCTGCCCTTCGCGCGATGGACATGGTCATTGTGCAGGATCTTTTCCTTAATGAAACTTCTAAATTTGCACATGTCTTTTTGCCGGGTACCTCATTTTTAGAAAAAGATGGCACATTCACTAACGCCGAGCGCCGCATTAACCGTGTTCGCCCAGTAATGAAATCCCCAACTGGAAAAAGTGAATTCGAAGTTACATCCGATCTTGCAACTGCAATGGGATATCCAATGTCTTATGGCAGTGGGGCAGAAATCATGGATGAGATTGCAGCAACAACGCCAACATTTGCTGGTGTTTCTTTCAAGAAACTCGATGAAGTTGGAAGTTTGCAATGGCCGTGTAATGAGGCCAACCCTGATGGAACTCCTACGATGCATATTGAGAGTTTTATGCGCGGTTTGGGCCAGTTTGTTCGCACCCCATATGTTGCAACTGATGAAAAGGCCACACGTAAATTTCCGCTATTACTGACTACTGGGCGCGTATTGAGCCAGTACAACGTAGGCGCACAAACACGTCGCACGCAAAATAATATCTGGCACAAAGAAGATATTTTGGATCTGCACGAATCCGATGCCCATCTTCGCGGTATTGCAGATAGCTCTTGGGTCAAACTTTCATCCCGCGTGGGTGAAACCATTATGCGCGCTCGAATTACTGATGAAGTCCCAGCCGGAGTTGTTTACACCACTTTCCATTTCCCAGAAAGTGGCGCAAATGTCATCACAACTGATTTTTCAGACTGGGCAACTAATTGTCCTGAATACAAAGTTACCGCAGTTGAAGTCTCACCTAGTGCACAAGGCCCTGGTGCGATGGTGGAAACGCACATTGAAGGAGATGTCCAGTTAGCATCAATCGTGCGGATGGCTAATCAGATAGCAGCAAATATTCCAACAACAGATGCACCTGAAATTAAGGTAGCTCACCACATCGTCCAATTCTGGACTCCGGTGATGATTGAACGATTGCGCAACGATGTTGATAAGTCCTTGTTGTCGCCAATTGTCCTCAAAGCCATTGATGTATTGCTAGTTGCTAAGTAATTCTTTTATCTGCTCAGCTAGCTGACCATATCCCACATTTTGGATTTCAAGCGGCAAACCAATACTTGCCGCCGCTTGTAAGGCTAGTTCTTCTAATTCTCTACTTGGTTGCTGGGCCAACCAAATCACTCGTGAGTAGTTCTTAAAGTAATCATCGCGAAGCTCAGGCCGCTCATCTAAACCCAGTTCAACCATGACACTTCGATGAAAAGATTTGACGAGAAAATCTGTCAAAAAATATGTTCCAGCATCTAATTCCATGATTTCTTCTATCTTTTTTGGACCTGCAAAGATGTCATAGCAATGGTTACCTCCCAAACGCTTTACGCCATGGGTTGCAATGACCGTATCGAGTGCTCCGTATGTTCCGCAGTCAGCGTATGCAACTGCGCACTTAGAATGCTTGCCTTTGATTTCAGTGAGCAGCCAATCAACTTCACCGGCAATCTTTTCTGGGCGATTATGGAGTAAGGGAGGAAGGGGATAGATAGTGATATCGAGTGATTCTGCGCCTGCAATATCGGCAATATGGGTAGCAAGTGCCCCGCAGGCAACTACGCCAACGCTCATGCAGGAAAAGCGAGACGTTCAACGAACTTATCGTTGAAATCCTCGCGATCAGATAATTCGACGTAATCAATGGCGTCCAGTAATGATTGTGCGCCATTGCGCTCTTGGGCAGAGAGCAAAACCATCTTCGCACCTTCTCCTGCAACGTTACCTGCAGACATAATGCGCATCACTGAGATCTTTGGAACTAAACCAATTTTGACTGCAGAAGAAGGAGATAGGTAGGAACCAAATGAGCCTGCGAGTAATACTTGTTGGATTTCAGACTCCTGCACACCAAATTCTTCAAGTAGTAGGGCCCAACCTGTTGCAATAGCAGCCTTTGCAAACTGAAGCTCACGTACATCGCGCTGAGTAAGAAAGACGCAATCAGATAAATCGCCCACTTCTTTACTCCATGTAAGAACAAAAACGCGCTCACCCTCGTGAGTCACCAAACGGCTAGCTAGCTTTGGCGAAATTGCCAGCGCAGCTTCATCTGAAACAAACTTTCCTGAGTGATCAAGTAAGCCAACTTGAACTAAAGATGCACATGCATCAACTAATCCTGAACCACAGATACCAATTGCAGGAGTGTCATCAATTGTTTCAATTTCAAGCTCGCCATCAACAACCTTGATAGTTTCAATTGCACCAGATGCTGCTCTCACGCCGCATTTAATACTGGCAGCTTCAAAGGCTGGACCCGCTGGGGCAGCCGTTGCAAGAATCTTGTCACCATCACCTAAAACAATTTCACAGTTTGTGCCAACATCAATAAATAGGCGCAAGCGCTTATCGCGATCCATTCCAGAGGCCAGAGCCCCAGCGATGATGTCTCCTCCAACATATGCACCAAGTGAAGGCAAGATAACGGCCTTTGCAAGTGGATGAACTGCAATGCCAATCTCTTTGACATCAATATTTGGATAGTCAGCACTAGCCATAATAAATGGAGCAACGCCTAGAGGTTCTGGATCAATTCCAAGTAGAAGCTGCGTCATAGTGGCATTGCCTGCGATTGCTAATTCATAAACATTATGAGGATTAACTCCGGCCTCAACACAGACCTCTTGGGTCAGTTGATTAAGGGTTTCTTGAGCTAATCCACTCAGTTTTGCCAGCGCATCAGGATCTAGCATCGTTGCACTGATGCGTGTGATGACATCTGCGCCAAATGGTTGCTGCTTGTTGAGCATTGATTTAACGGCAACTGGAGTTCCAGTATTGAGATCAAGCAAAGTTGCCACAACAGTTGTTGTTCCCAAGTCATAAGCAACTCCATAGCGAAGAGCGGTTGTGTCACCTGCTTCAATACCTAAAAACTCTTGATCAACAAAGACGGCAGTTATTTTGTAATTAGATTCTCGCAAGATGCGGGGGAGTTCTCGCATCGATGCAAGGCTAGCATTTGCCTCAATGTCATCAACGGCATCAAAGATGCGCACGATGTCAGTGCGTTGATCAGAAAGAGATGGTTCTTCCAATTCGATATATCGCTTTTGAACTGCCGGACGCAAAATAACCTGGCGGCCAACTCCAACGGTGGCAGCTTTTGGACGGGTAGTAAGAGCTGGGACATCTACAGAAATATCTTTGGCTGTGCGCACTAAACAGGCAAGGCGCCAGCCCTCTTTGATTTCAGTTGCAGTAAAGGCACGAAAATCTAACTTTGATGGTTCAACATCGCCCTCAGTTACCTTAATGCGACATTTCTTACATGTTCCATAACCACCACATGTTGAGTCAATTCCAATTCCATTCCAAGAAGCAGCATCAAAGGCGCTCACACCAGTTGGGACGGTAATGGTTTTCTGAGATCCGATAGATCCATCTTTTTCAAGAGATGTGAAGGCAAGCTTGACTCGCCCTGTACCGTCATGCGTTGGTATCAGGGATGGGTCTAACTCTTTTTTACTAATAACTAATTCCCTTCAGCGGCAGCTTTTGCTGCCTCCATTGCGCGATAGCGCATAATCCAATTTGTTCCCCAAGGATCAAGACCAAGGAGCAAGTCAGCAGCACGAACAGATTCAACAATTGCTGGAGTACGTGAATCCATAACAGCACTCGTTAATCCCATTGCCATAGCTGCTGGCAAAAAGGCGGCATTGAGAGCATGGCGATGTGGAAGTCCAAATGAAATATTTGAAGCACCCAAAGTCATATTTAGGCCGTACTTTTCACGGATTAAATAAATAGTTTCAAGCGTGTTTTTCACCGCATCTGGATCAGCGCCAACTGTCATTGCAAGTGGATCAATAACTAGATCCTCAAGAGGAATCCCGTGCTTTTCAACTGTGCGCACTATCTTTTCAACGATAATCATGCGCTCTGCAGCTGTTTGAGGAATACCAGTTTCATCATTAGGTAAGGCAATAATGGCTGCGCCATACTTTTTAATTAAAGGAAGCACGAGCTCCATGCGATCATCTTCACCAGTAACACTATTAACTAATGCTTTACCTTGGTATGTCTCAAGTCCAGCCTGAAGGGCTTCGATAACTGATGAGTCAATACATACTGGTAGATCTGTAAGTGATTGAACCAAAGTGATTGCTTTTCTCAGCAGTTCTGGTTCATCTGTGAGTGGAACACCCATATTGACATCTAGTACATCAGCTCCACCTGCAACTTGGGCTGCCACATCTTTTTCAATGGCAGATAGATCTCCCGCACGAAGTTGCTCTTGAAACTTCTTACGACCTGTTGGGTTAATGCGCTCACCAATGATACAAAAAGGCTGGTCATGGCCGATTGTTACGGTTTTGCCAGGTGAAGTCAGGACTGTATGCATTGGGGCTCCTAGTTAGTTTCTTGGTTTCTGTCCGAGGTCGTACATAAAGCGGTCTAGCGAATCATCATGTCTAAAATCTGTAACGTGTAAACCGCGCACAGAAGGCAAAGTCATTGCATGCTTTGCTAGTTCCACAGTCAACTTGTATGCCTCTTCTGCTTGATCTGAAGCAGATGAAACCCGCTTGATTGTGTCCTGTGGGATATCAATTCCAGGCACCTTGTCATGCATAAATGACATTGGCTTGGCGTTTTTGACCAAAACAATAGTTGGAATCAATTTTAAGTCAGGAGCAATCTTGGCAACCCCTGCACAGAACTTTTCAAGACGTTCTGGGTGATAACAAATCTGAAGTTGAAGATACTTTGCACCAGCACGATATTTCTTGAGTGCCCGCTCAATTCGATAATCAAATGGGGGAGCAGATGGGTTTTCAACTGCGCTGATGTAGAAATCTGGGGCAGGATCGATTTTACGACCTGAAAGGTATTTGCCAGTAGTGATAATTCGGGCGATATTGATTGCTTGAGTGCTATCGATATCAAAGACTCTGCGGGTTTCAGGCTCATCTCCAGCAGTTACATCATCACCAGTAAGAAGTGAGATGTTTTCAATTCCATGCAAGGCAGCGCCCATCATGTCAGCTTGAATAGCTAGACGGTTTTTATCGCGGCAAACAATCTGCATGATGGGTTCAATTCCATGCATTTTCATGGCAATAGCAGAGGCAGTATTTGAAGCATGGGCATGCGCTGCTGGGTTATCAGTTGCATTCACGCCAACAAACCACGGTGCTAAACGAGCAGCGTTCTTAACAACCTTAGCCATTCCGCCGCCATCAAGGGATGGGAATTCGGCGGTGAAAACAACTTCATTAGTGTTTTCTAACTTCTCGCGCATTAGTGACATTAGTGCGCGCCATCTGTTGTTGACCAACCAGCAGGAGTTTGCTGATCGCGCTTTGTGACCAAGTTAATCCACGATGAAGATCCTTGGAGGCGCATATCTACTGGAGGACGTAGTTCGTTGAAATGGTCCTTCCATACTGTTGGCAAAGGCAAAAAGACTTTGCGGTCATATGCCTTGAGCCATACACATTGCATATCTGGAATAACTTCACAATTACCGTTTTCGCGAACGCCACCACAAGGTCCGTTGCGAAGAGTCTTTGGACATGTCATTGGACATGTCATACCTGTTGAGTGCAGCACGCACTGTCCACACATGCGGCAATCCCACACTGGTTTCTTGATGACATGCTCAACAAAAGGTAGAAGTTTTTTTAACATATGTATGCCTTAAGCAGGAACCGATGCGCGCTTTTTTGAAATCAGATCTTTAGCAACGCGAACTGCAGTTGATGCATCAGCTGCAAAGCCATCGGCTCCAACAACATCTGCATATTCCTGTGTAACCGGCGCTCCACCGACCATGATAATTACTTGGTCGCGTAGACCAGCCTTGGTAATTTCATGAATGTTGACCTTAAACATTGGCATAGTCGTTGTTAAGAACGCTGACATACCAACGATGTCTGGCTTGTGCTCTTGAATTGCTGCAACAAACTTCTCAGGTGGTACCTGGACGCCTAGATCGATAACTTCAAATCCGGCGCCTTCGAGCATGATATTTACAAGGTTCTTTCCAATATCGTGCACATCGCCCTTTACTGTGCCCATCAAGAACGTCCCAACAGTCTCAGCGCCAGTTTCGGCAAGCAATGGGCGCAGCACGTTAAGTGCTCCCGACATTGCCTTTCCTGAAATAAGCATCTCTGGAACGAAGAAATCTCCGCGCTCAAAACGTGCACCAACTTCCTCCAATGCTGGAATAAGAGCATCAAAGAGGATAACGCCAGGCGTCATTCCATCTGCAATGCCTTGGTTGGTCAGTTCGAGAACTGCTGGAGCATTTCCGACAAGGGTTTCGTCAAAGAGAGCTTTGATAATCTCGTCATGTGTCATGCCGCACCTATCTTTCCATCGTGGTTTGCTTGAAGTGTTGCGATTTCATCAATGATCATGTCACCGATCTTGATGAGATCTTTCTGTGTCAATCGAGTTGATGGACCAGAAACTGAAATTGCACCAACTACGCGGCCATCGTGCTCGCGGATAGGTGCCGCTACTGCTACTAAACCCTCTTCTAACTCATCAATGATGAGGGCGTAGCCCTTCTTGCGCACAGTTTCTAACTCTTCTAGAAGCTTTGAGCGAGAGGTAATAGTCTTTGATGTGCGCTTTTCTAAGCGACCTGCAGGAATAGTTACCACTGCATAGGCAAGTAAAACTTTTCCAAGAGCTGAAGCGTGATAGGGAACAGATTTTCCAACCCAGTTGGTTGCAGATAAGAGGTATTGACCATCTACCTGATCAATTAACTTAAGGTCACCATTGCCTGCAACTGCCAAGTTAGCTGTCTCACCAGTTCTATTAGCTAGAACTTCCAAGATTGAGTGCATGCGTGCAACAAGAATGGAGTCATGGTTTTGTCCACGAGCAAACTGAGTGAGTACTGAACCAGCAATATATGCACCGTTGCGATCGCGCAGCAATAATCCTTGGCGCTCAAGTGCACTCAAGATTCGAGAAGTGGTGCTCTTTGGTAATCCATAAATGCGTGCAAGTTCAGTAAGAAGAGGAGGAGTC
Organism: Actinomycetota bacterium; assembly: GCA_005789205.1. GTDB lineage: Bacteria > Actinomycetota > Actinomycetes > Nanopelagicales > Nanopelagicaceae > Planktophila. Next base: position 7,268 of record SXYM01000044.1, read on the forward strand.
TGTGATTCCAAAATGTGAATCAAGAGTGAAGACGCGCGATCAATTGCTTGCGTGCCGCTATGAAGTTCGGCCATCTCACACCCCCTTAGAAGGTTTCACTATATGGAACCATAGTTCCATAACTTAAGAGTATTCTCGTGCGTGTTCAAGGTCAATAGCGCCACAACGCTATTAATATCGAACTACTACTACAGGTAAGGAATTAACCGTGAGCTTTATTAACAAGATGCCCCGCTATGAAATCTTGAGCGAAGAATCGATGGCAACGCTGACCCTTGGTTGGAAACGCATCGTCTCTGAAATCGGTATTGAGTTCATGAGTCCATGGGCCATCGATCTCTTGCGCGAAAACGGTCAGACTGTAGAGGGCGATAACGTTAAGTTCGATCCTGAATGGATCTTGAAGCAAGTTGCTAAGGCTCCAAGCCAGTTCAATCTGCAGGCACGTAATCCAAAGAACAATGTTCAAATCGGTGGAGACTCAATGGTCTTCGGTGGTGTGTATGGCCCACCATTTGTTCGCGAAGGCGATGTTCGTCGCGATGCGACTTTTAAAGATTATGAGAATTTTTGTAAGTTAGCACAAAGCTATGATGCATTAGATAGCGTCGGCGGTGTTGTCTGTGAGCCTAATGATTTATCACTAGATTCACGCCACTTAGATATGGCATATGCAGCGGCAACACTTACGGATAAGTTTTTTATGGGTAACGTTGTAACTGCACAAAATGCAAAAGATGTTATTGCAATGTCTGAGATTATCTACGGTGGTCGCAAATCAATTGAAAATACTCCAGCACTTATCTCTCTTGTGAACTGTAATTCACCACTACGCTGGGATGATCGCATGCTTGATTCAATGCGAGAGTACGTTCTTGCAGGACAGCCAGTGGTAGTTACACCATTTCTTTTAATGGGTGCAATGAGCCCAGTGACAATTCCAGCAACTCTTGCACAGCAAATTGCCGAAGCCCTAACCGGAATTGCTCTAGCTCAGACTCTCAACCCAGGATGCCCAATTGTTTTTGGGTCATTCCTTTCAAACATTGATATGCAATCAGGCTCACCTCAATTCGGTACTCCTGAGTCAGGTATTGGCCTGCTCTGTACTGGCCAGATTGCCCGTAGCTTTAACCTTCCATTCCGTGGAGGCGGCGGCTTAAACTCTTCACAAACTGTTGATGCGCAATCTGCATATCAAACAATGATGACGATGATGCCTACATTCTTATCTGGAACTAACTGGGTCATGCACACAGCGGGCTGGTTAGAGGGCGGACTTGTATCTTGCTATGAGAAGTTTGTGGTTGACATCGAAATCCTTCAATCCCTGATGACTGAGTTCACGCCGCTTGAATTTAACGTTGAATCCCTAGCCTTTGATGCTCACGTTGAAGTCGGCCATGGTGGTCACTTCCTAGGAGCAGCCCACACCATGGAGCGCTTCCGTGACTGTTTCTACCGTCCGTTCCTAACAAATAGCGATAACTATGAGCGCTGGATGCGACTTGGGGCAAAGGACACAAAGGCACGCGCCTCTGAGATTTATACAAAGAAGCTTGAAGAGTATGTGCAACCAGAGATGGATCCACGTATGAAGCAAGAACTCGATGAGTTTGTGGCAAAGCGCAAGAGCGAACTAGATTAAGTAAATGGTCGCAACGCTCTATATCGATGGTGCTTGGAAAAGCGCATCCGATGGTGGGGCACACGATGTGCACAGCCCGCATGATCAAAGTATTGTTGCAACCGTTTCACAGGCCACACAAGAAGATGTTCTAGATGCCATCACTGCTGCCCGAACATCTTTTGATTCAGGCATCTTTACTTCTTGGAGCTTTGAGCAGCGCAGTGCACTAGTTGCAAAGATTGCTGACATACTCGAGCGCGACTCAAAAGCCATTGCTAAAAAAGAAAGCGATGACACTGGAAAGCGCATTGTTGAAGCTGAATATGACATTGCAGATGTCATCGCTACTTTTCGCCACTTTGCTGCCCTTGGATTAAAGCAACACAATCGTGTTGTAGATGTGGGTATTTCTCACGTGAATAGCCGTATCGTTCATGAACCTCTCGGAGTGTGTTCACTTATTGGTCCGTGGAACTACCCGCTTCTACAAATTGCCTGGAAGGTAGCCCCAGCCCTTGTTGCTGGTTGTTCTTTTATTGTTAAGCCATCTGAACTAACTCCACAAAGTGCAATTGCACTCATGCATGCCATAGAAGAGGCCGGTACACCTAAAGGTGTTGCAAACTTAGTTCTAGGTCCAGGCTCTGTGGTTGGTCACCATTTAATTAATGATCCACGCGTTGACATGGTTTCCTTCACTGGTGGGCTAAAGACTGGCCAAACAATTATGAAGGCGGCAGTTGCAACGGTGAAGCGCTTAGCTCTAGAGCTAGGTGGAAAGAATCCGCACATTATTTTTGCTGATGCAGACATTGATGCAGCAATTGATAACGCAGTAACGGCCGCATTTTTGCACTCAGGTCAAGTTTGTTCTGCTGGAACACGTTTAATTGTTGAGCGCTCTATTCATGATCGAGTAGTCAAGGAGATTGTGCGCAGAGCTGGTCAGATTCGTCTAGGTGGGCCGAATGATTTAACCGCAGAGACCGGACCACTTATAAGTAAGTCACATCTAGAAAGTGTTACTAAGTATGTTGAAAAGGGAATTGCTGAAGGTGCCACATTATTAGTTGGTGGCAAGCGCAGTGAAAAGAGTGAGCATGCAAATGGCTGGTATTTCCTGCCAACAGTTCTAGATAAGTGCAACACAAAGATGTTTTGCGTTCAAGATGAATCTTTTGGTCCAGTCATGACAGTGGAAGTATTTGATAGCGAGAAAGAAGCAATTGCCATTGCTAATGACACACCATTTGGTCTCTCAGGTGGTCTGTGGTCAAAGGATGCAGGCAAAGCTGCACGCGTGGCTAGCGCACTTCGTCACGGAACAATCTGGGTTAATGACTTTGGGCCATATAAGCCAGCTGCTGAGTGGGGCGGATACAAGCAATCAGGCATAGGCCGTGAATTAGGTGAGCATGGATTGGGCGAATACCTTGAAATCAAACACATTTGGACTAACAATGCTCCTAGTAAATCTGGTTGGTTTTCAGATAGGGGAGAAGGATAAATGGCTTCTGGCGCACCAATGATTTCTGTAAAGAATCTATGGAAAGTATTCGGCGCCAATGCTGACAAGGTAGTCGGCTCACCACTTGTAAACCTCTCTCGATCTGAGCTTCGGGCACAAACTGGCAACACAATTGCGGTCCGTGATGTTTCTTTTGATGTGGCACCGGGTGAAGTTTTCGTAGTGATGGGTCTTTCAGGATCTGGTAAATCAACTCTTGTTCGTTGCATGACCCGTTTGATTGAACCGACTCAAGGTTCAATGACTTTTGAAGGCGAAGATATTCTAAAAGTTGATAATGCTCGCTTACGCGAACTTCGCAAGACTCGTTTTTCTATGGTTTTCCAACACTTTGGTTTATTGCCACACCGCAACGTCATTGACAACATTGCTTACTCACTTGAAATCAATGGCGTTAACAAAGCAGATCGTCATAAACGAGCGAATGAGGTAATTGAGCTCGTTGGCTTGCAAGGTTATTCACATGCCTACCCAGAACAACTCTCCGGTGGGATGCAGCAGCGCGTTGGTCTTGCACGTGCACTAGCTGTTGATCCTCAGGTTCTTTTCTTAGATGAGCCTTTCTCAGCACTTGACCCACTTATCCGCCGTGATATGCAGCAAGAAGTTATTCGCCTCCACCACGAACTTGGTAAGACGATGGTCTTTATTACTCACGATTTATCTGAGGCAGTAAAAGTGGGAGATCGTATTGCAATCATGCGAGATGGTGCAATCGTCCAAATTGGAACCCCAGAGGATCTTGTGGCTAATCCTGCAGATGAATACGTTGCAAATTTTGTACGAGATATCGCTAAGTCGCATGTTCTAACTCTTAAGCACTTAGCAAGAAAAGCTAAGCCTGGAGAAGATAGCGATGGGCCAGAGCTTGCTGCTAGCACCATCGTTCGCGATGCAGCCCAAGTGATTTTGCAGGCTCATAAACCGGTACGGGTCATTGACAATGGCAAATCACTAGGAATTGTTTCTAGCGAGGATGTTTTGCGGTTAATTTCTGGTGGCGCTTAATGAAGGTTCGTAAGTCCTATCTTCTTCTAGCCTCAGTCACGGTGTGGATAGTGCTGGGTCGTTTACTCAACGGCACTCACACATTGCAAATAGCAACCTATGAGAACACAGCATTTACTAGTTATGTTGGTGAAAAAGCCCTTGATCTTCGTGGGAATAGAACAGAGAGCACCGCTTTCATTTATTTCTTTAATCCAATACGCGGAGTCATTGATGGTTTTGTCCAAGGAATTAGAAATCTTATCTCGGTTCCAGCACCAAACTCTGTCATCCCAATCATTGGATGGTTAGGTGTAGTTGGAATCGTTGCATTTGTGGTGTATGCAACAAGTCAGTGGAGAACTGCGCTTCTGTGCGTTTCACTTTTACTAGCATGTGGTGCTCTCGGGATGTGGCAGTTTACTATGGACTCCATTGCCATGACTTTGGCGGCAGTTCTTCTTTCACTAGCAATCGGAATTCCATTAGGCATATGGGCTGGGTTATCTGACCGGGTCTTAAAGATATTCACGCCCTTTTTAGATTTAGCTCAGATTTTGCCCACTCTTGTGTATATGGCACCGATTGCACTTGTTTTCATGATTGGTGCGGCCTCAGCAACTATTGCAACCATGATTTATTCCATTCCTATCGCAATACGTATTACAAGCCATGCAATTAGAAACTTGAATCAATCTCCAGTTGAAGCTGCAGAATCAATGGGCTCCACGCCAAAGCAGACATTGACCAAAGTTAAGATTCCCATGGCTAAGCAGATGATTGTTCTTGGCATTAATCAAACAGTAATGGCAGCCGTTTCATTTGTTGTGATTGCAGCACTTATCGGTGCACCAGGATTAGGCAAGCCGGTTGTTGAGGCGTTGATTATTCGAAACGTGGGGCAGGGCTTCGTTGCAGGTTTAGCTGTGGTGTTCTTGGCTATTTTATTGGATCGAAGCACCAGTGCTGCGGCCAAGCGCCAAAGCACCTTCGTGCCACCTACACCAAAGCAGATTAAAACAAAGCGCATCATACTTATTGTTGGTGGAATTCTTGCAGTTGTATCTGTCTTTATGTCTCGCACAATGTTGTGGGCTGCGGTTTGGCCTAAAGAAGTCACCATTGCACCACAAGTAGCCCGAATTACTAATAATGCTATTGCCTGGATTTTAGACAATCTATATATCTTTACTGTTGGTTTTAAAGATTTCATTTCGTATTCAGTCCTCAATCCATTAGAGACTCAGCTTGCGGCCTCTCCTTGGTATGTAACTGTTGCCATGATTGTGGCTTTAGCCTTGATAATCGGCGGTACGAGAGTTGCGATTTTGGGATTTGTTCTATCCATCGCTATTGTGTTATCTGGTCTATGGTATGAAGCAATGCTAACTCTGACCCAGACAATCGTTGGATGTTTGCTCACAATGATTGTTGGTCTGGCACTTGGTATCTGGACAGGACGAAATGATCGAGCAGAACGAGTCTTGCGACCATTTCTAGATGCCGGACAAACACTTCCAGCATTTGTTTATTTAGTTCCGATGCTGGGCTTATTTGGCCCTACTCGATTCACCGCCATCGCCACAGGCATTGTCTATGCCATTCCTGTTGTTGTGAAGATTGTCAGTGAGGGAATACGCGCAGTTCCACATGCACTTGTTGAGGCAGCAACTGCTGCAGGCTCCACTACCCGACAGATTATTACCAAGGTGCAATTGCCCGCAGCAAGGAAAACCATTTTGCTTGCAACCAACCAAGGGTTGATCTATGTGTTGGCTGTTGTCGTAATTGGTGGATTCGTTGGAGCTGGCGGTTTGGGCTATTTAGTTATCGTTGGTAATTCAAAACCAGAGCTCCAAGGAAAAGGCCTCATAGCAGGGGTAGCCATTTTGCTTTTAGGCGTGATTTTCGACCGGATTATGCAAGCCGGCGCTCGGCGTAGCGCATAAATTCCACAAAATAACCCCGCCAATCACTAGTCCTAAACCCACCATGGCCCTAGGCTAGGAGCAACATTTAAAGCCCATTAGGAGGGTTCATGAAATCACCGTTTAGTCGCCGTTCAGCAATCGTTACAACTGTAATTGCAGCAGCACTTGTTCTTTCAGGTTGCGGCAACAGCGTAAATGATTCTGCAGGCGAAGCTTCAGGCGATTGTGGTTCTTACGCAATTGCTATGCATGCATGGGTCGGTTTTACGGCTTCATCACAAGTCGTTACAGAATTAGGTGAAGAGTTGGGTTGCACAATCACTCAGACAACCCTAGAAGAAGGTCCTGTCACTTATGATGCAATGGAAGCTGGAACAATCGACTTAATTATTGTAGATTGGGGCGGGGGACGTTGGCAGGAGTGGAGTGATCGCGGCGCTGTAGTTGAAGCTGGCGAAAACGGAAACGTTGGTCTTATTGGTATGTATGTCGCTCCTTGGATGGTTGAAAAGTATCCTGACATCACAGACTCAAAGAACTTGAACAAGTATGCCACTTTGTTTAAGACTGCAGATTCAGGTGGCAAAGGTGCATGGTTTGAAGGCCCAACTGGTTACACAACTATCGGTGAAAAGATGGTTTCTGCTAACAAGTTGAACTTCAAAGTTATTTTCTCTGGTTCAGAAGCTGCCCTCGTTGATGGTTTCATCAAGGCAGAAGAGAACAAGACTCCATTCATCGGTTATGCATGGCAGCCATGGATACTTCATGCCAAGATTCCTAATCTCGAGTCAGGTCGTGTGAACTTCCCTGCTCCAGACTGGACTGATCCAGCCCAAGCAAGTGGTCTCACAGACTACCCAGCAACACCACTCATTAAGTTAATGTCAAAGAAACTCAATGATGCTAATGATCCATTTACCTCACTCATCAAGAACTTCAAGTGGACGAATGCTGATCAAAACGGTGTTGCTGCCGATATTGACGGCGGTATGTCAGCAAAGGAAGCGGCCCAAAAGTGGATCGCTGCTAACACTGCCACTGTTAATTCATGGCTAGGTAAGTAATAAAAACACTCTAAGAAGCAAGGCCCTTATTCGGTGCAATTGGCCGAGTAAGGGCCTTGCTTTATTAGTAGACTTTCTTTTATGAGCGCGCAATATGACTACATCATTGTTGGTGGGGGCTCTGCGGGCTGCGCGTTAGCTAATCGTTTAAGTGAGAATCCCAACCATAAAGTTCTAGTTCTTGAAGCTGGACGTCGCGACTGGATATGGGATGTCTTTATTCATATGCCAGCTGCCTTAGCTTTTCCAATTGGTAGCAAGTACTACGACTGGATGTATGAATCAGAGCCAGAGCCACACATGAATAATCGTCGCATTGACCATGCACGCGGAAAAGTATTAGGTGGCTCTTCCTCCATTAATGGTCAGATCTGGCAGCGCGGTAATGCAATGGATTATGAGCGCTGGTCTAAAGATCAGGGAATGGCTAACTGGGATTATGCGCACTGCCTGCCATATTTTAAAAAAATGGAGAACTGTTTAGCAGATCCTAAATCACCATTTCGTGGAGATGAAGGTCCGCTTAAATTAGAGCGCGGACCAAGCAAAGGCCCACTCTTTGCAGCCTTCTTTAAAGCAACTGAAGAAGCTGGTTACCCACGCACCGATGATGTAAATGGCTATCGCCAAGAAGGCTTTGCTGCCTTTGATCGCAACGTTTACCGTGGTCGACGTTTGAGTGCATCTCGCGCATATCTATATCCAGTCATGAAGCGCAAAAACTTAACTGTAAAAACTCGTGCACATGTCACCAAGGTTTTATTTGAAGGGACAACTGCCACAGGTGTCGAAGTAATTATCCGTGGCAAGAAGCATACGTTTACTTCACGTGAAGTTATTTTATCTGGCGGCTCAATTAATACACCACAAATTCTGCAGCTCTCAGGTGTTGGCAAGAAGGAAGATCTAGAAAAGCTTGGTATTAAAGTTGTTAAGGACTTGCCTGGTGTGGGTGAGAATCTACAGGACCACCTAGAGGTCTATGTTCAATACAAGTGCAAGCTTCCTGTAACTCAACAGCCAATCACACAGTTCTGGCGCCGCCCATTTATTGGCGCGGCATGGTTGTTCTTTAGAAA
>SXYM01000045.1 GCA_005789205.1 Actinomycetota bacterium
CCGAGGGCTTGGGCATAGACCAGGCCGTGATAGGAAGGATCTGGAGTATTTAAGCTTTTAAACTTTTCAGGATAGCGCGCGTAATCAAAGTTACCTGAATCAACAATTGCACCCACTACTGCATTTCCATGACCGGCAAGAAACTTTGTTGCTGAGTGAACAACTACATCTGCCCCAAAATCGATAGGTTTAATCACATATGGAGTTGCCACAGTGTTATCAACAATCAACGGCACATGATTTTCATGGGCAATCTTTGCAACAGCCTCAATATCCAAAATATCATTATTAGGATTTGAAATAGTCTCACCAAAGAAAGCTTTGGTATTTGGACGAACTGCCTTTTGCCATTCAGCTAGATCATTAGGGTTATCAACAAAAGTTACCTCTACACCAAATGATGGCAAGGTGTAGTGGAACAAGTTATATGTTCCTCCATAGAGATACTTTGATGAAACGATGTGATCTCCTGAAGTTGCAACGGCTAAGACTGCAAAAGTTGTAGCAGCAGAGCCTGAAGCAAGTAGTAGAGCTGCAACACCACCTTCGAGTGAAGCGATGCGCTTTTCAACGACATCTTGAGTCGGGTTCATGATACGGGTATAGATGTTGCCTAACTCTGCCAAACCAAAAAGATCTGCTGCATGTTTAGTATCGCGGAATTGATATGCAGTGGTTTGATACAGAGGAAGCGCACGTGCTCCTGTTGTTGGGTCAGCAACTTGTCCAGCGTGAATTTGACGTGTTTCAAAAGCTGCTTCTTCAAGTGAAAAGGTTGACATGTAAGTAATTCCTCCCAGTTATGGGAACACCTAAAAATAGATATGCCAACAAGGGCCATATCTAGTGGAATCAGGTGTTCCACGCTTATCGACTGCGTTGTGCTAGTCGATCTGGTCTTCACCCGGAGCACCCCACCGTGGTGGAGGGTTGCCGTCTAGTAAGCCGGGGCTATGCACTAGAACTCATGACCTGGACAGAGACTAACAGAGCAGAGGCATTAGTCAAAAATCCCAGCGGTGACCTTGGGGTGTAGTTCAACTCTCATGGCAGCAAAAGCGCTGGCGGGCCAAGCTGATCCAAAGACCCTTCGCAGCAAAATAGTCAGTGAATAGCCAGGGGCATCGGCGCTAGCGCGATCCAGGGATCGATAAGCAAGTGGAGTATCAGAGCGCTCATAGGCAAGGGTGGCAAACAATGTAGCAACGGGTGCAACAAAGCCTTTGGGAGCAATCTGTAATAAGTAATGCCACATCAACCAATATGTTTCAAAGCTCTCAGAATTATGTGTGCCAAGTGCAAAATCTCGTACTTGAATATCACTCAAGCGCCCAATAACCCGTGCAATCAAATCAGGATTACTGGCAACACCATACTTTTCAAACTCGGTAGCCAAGTCAATCACTGCAGTTGCCCCATCGCGTTGCAGGAATGAAAGATCAGGACTATCTGGATCAACGCTAAAACTAGTAACCAGTGCAACAAAGTCTTTATCAGTTGCAAGTGGAAGGGAAGCAATTCCTAGCTCTTCATAATCAGTTGTCATTGGGCGCTCATTTCGTAAAAATTGAATTAGCAGATACCACGGTGATAACTGCAAAAGATGGGATTTTGATAGTTCCGGTTATTACACGCGTTGCACCGTTATGTTTGAAAGTGCCGTTCCATGTGGCAATCAAAGTGATGGTGTAAGTACCGGGTCGCTTATAGGTATGTGTGACTTTTTGATTGGGATAGGGAGCACCTGGTTCATTGGTTTGAAAAATCTGCCCATCCCCCCACTGCCAGGCAAATCCCGGGCGAAGTGCGACATCGATAACTTCACCAATGATGTCGACTCGAGATTGAAAGAGTGTCGGAAGATCACACCAGAAAATAACTGGCACATGCACTAGCGGTTCAAACTCTGGTTGATAAGCAATCGTGGCCGTTGGAACCATTTTGATTAGGCGATCACTTAAGTTAACGCTGGTAGTTACTGCTTTCTTCACACGCACCCGTGGCTTATAGGTTCGCTTAATAGCAGGAACAGCTTTAGGTTTAGGTGGAAACCACAGCGTTGGTTTGGGAGTAGGTGCAAGCACTGTTCGCTTTTTAACTATAGCCCCGCCATCTCCCTTTTTAGCCGTAATGATGATCTGGTTATCCTGGGTGAAAACATCAACACAGGCGCTGGTTGTGCACTCAGCTACTGCGCTAGCGGGGGTGAATAAAGTGATGAAAAGGATGAGAATTAATAAGCGCTTCATGTGCAGGCACGATAAATGGGCACAAGGACTAATCCCGGTGCTCGCTGCGCTAACTGTGGATAGTTGTGACACTCTTAGTTCATGAGCGCACGTGATGGTGATGGTTGGATCCAATGCGCCTGTGGCAATAAGCATTGGGGCCTCAATGGCGCTGCCGGAATACTTTTAATACGTGGCACACAAATCCTGCTGCAACACCGTGCCCCTTGGGTTCATAACGGTGACACGTGGGGAATCCCAGGAGGAGCACGCGATAGTCATGAATCTGTATTAGAGGCTGCAATGAGGGAGGCAAAAGAGGAAACAGGAATTGATCCTGTGCACGTAACTCCTATTCAAACCTTCAGTGATGATCACGGCAGCTGGCGCTATGACACTGTCATTGCCCATGCAACAGATGAGTTAGTAGCCCACGAACTCAATGATGAATCCCATGAAGTGCGCTGGGTTGAAATAGATGCAGTGGATGAGTTAACGCTTCATCCTAGTTTTGAAAAATCTTGGCCCTTGTTAAAGGGACTCGTTCAGGCGCTTTAGGGAATCTTGAACCACAGCCTTATCTGATGTGCGCCACAATGGTGGCATTGAGTTTAGTAACACACTCCCATATCGCTTCGTAACAATGCGCGAATCCAAAATCGCAACTACTCCTCGATCATCAACAGATCTAATGAGTCGCCCAGTTCCCTGTGCAAGTAGCAGCGCAGCACGTGGCAGTGAAACCTGCATAAATCCACTTCCGCCAGCTGCATCTGCTTGGGATGCACGGGCCGACATCACCGGCTCATCTGGGCGTGGAAAAGGAATGCGATCGATGGCAACAAGGATGCAGCTATTTCCTGGCACATCAACACCTTGCCAGAGCGACATCGTGCCAAGTAATACTGAAGTTTCATCCTTTGCAAAGCGGGCAACAAGTGGACCAACAGCATCCCCGCGCTTTTGCGTAATAATCTTGATAGGAAGTTCAGCTAACACTTTGCGCAAGTGCGCATCTGCTGCCTCCACTCCGCGCCATGAAGAAAACAGGGCAAGTGTGCGCCCTCCGGCGGCATCAATGAGTTCTCCTAACTCAGTGAGCACTTCACTGCTGGGGCCATCTCGCCCAGGTTCTGGCAAGTGCTTTGGCATATAGAGAACGCCTTGATTAGCAAAATCAAAAGGTGAACCAACATCTAACATCGCAACGTTGCCTGGATCTAGTTCACCTTCAGAGAGTTCGGCATTTAAATCCTCTCCTACAATAAAACCAATGCTTTTAGCTAGTGAGTTAAATGAGTTACCAACAGTTAGTGTGGCAGAGGTGGCAATAACGGGAGTTTGTTTAAGCATGTTCTCACGCAAGACATCAGAGACTGACAGTGGTGCTAGGTGCAAGGTAGAAAACGTTGGTTCATACCAAAGCACTAAACCATCACCAAGTTTTAATAGCGTGGCAGCAGTTGTTGATACTTCATTGACCGCACCTTTCACTCTAGCCCGTTCAGCCATTGCATCAGTATCGATAATTTCATCATCGGCAGTAAGAGATTGCACGATTGCTTGCGCCGCCTCTCTCACTTTTCGAATCGGTGATTCCAAAGATTGCGGGATCTGCTCTAGTCGGCCCTGTGAACCCGATTCATTGCGCACAGATTCCCCGTAATCAACCATGGACTCATGAAAATCATTGGCAGCTTTATGAAAGGCATCTGCCAGCTTGCCCGGCATGAACTTGCGGGCCATGGCAGCAGCTCGCAGAACACGACCTGATGTGAGTTCATCTGTAACGGCCTGTGTTGCTCTATCCATAAACTCATGGGCTTCATCCAAAATAATGCAATCTCGCTCAGGCAAAATGGGATGCAGATCCATAATCTCAATGGCAAGAAGGGTGTGGTTAGTAACAACTACATCTGCACTTTGCGCTTTACCTTTTGCATTTGCGGCAAAGCACTGTGAACCAAAAGCACAGACATCTGCCCCCACGCACTCACGACCAGAGACGCTATTGGCTGCCCACACTCGCCTATCCACTTCAGGTGCATCATCTCTATCCCCTGAAACACCAGGCGTTTTGGCCCATGCAATTAAGCGCTTTGCATCTTTTTCAAGGGATGAAATTTCCATGACTAACTCAGCATCAGGATCCACATCTTCACTATTCATCTTTTGCAAACAGACATAGTTTCCAACACCTTTATAGATTGCATAGCTAATTTCACGTCCCAGCAGCTTTTCTAGGGCTGGCACAACTGCAGGTAGATCTCTATCTACTAACTGGCGCTGCAACGCCAAGGTGGCAGTTGCAACTAATACTTTTCGCCCATGCACAATTCCTGGAATCAAATAGGCAAGTGATTTTCCTGTGCCTGTTCCAGCTTGAACCATTAAGTGATGGCGATCAGTTAAGGCGTTAGCAACTGCTTCAGCCATTTCAATCTGGCCCTCGCGTGGTGAACCACCGATAGCTTCAACGGCGACATCTAGTGCCTTGCGCACTTTGTTCGACATATCGCTCATGGGCCAACCCTAGTGGCTCTGATAAATAGCCTTTTTAATGAGGTAAACGAAACGCCTAACTCTTCTTTCGTAAGTGAAGAAGCTCTAGCGCAGCAACTGCGCTGTCATAGCCTTTATCTTCTTTGCTTGTAGCACGACCACATCTATCAATTGCTTGATCTAGATCATTACACATCAAAACTCCATAACCAATGGGCTTTGAGTGTTTGAGTGAAACATCAATGACACCTTGTGTGACACCTTGGCAGACATAATCAAAGTGCGGTGTTTCACCCTTTAAAACAAGGCCCAGCGCCACCACAGCATCAAAACCAGCTTCAAATGCATATTGGGCAGCAAGTGGAATCTCAAAGGAGCCCGGAACAAACTGGACTTCAACTGTTCCAACTTGGGCCTGGACTAGTGCGCGCTTAGCCCCTGCAATTAAGTCATTGCAAATATCTAGATGCCATGAGGAAGAGATGATGGCGACCTTGGCCCCTGGAAATGGCTTAATACCGATAGTTGGTGCATGTCCTGCCATTTATTTGCCTCCTCTAGTGTGGCCGAGCTTTTCTTGTTTTGTTGCTAAGTACTTCTCATTGAATTCATTACTAGCGATCACTAATGGATTTTGAATCACTGCTATTCCTGCCTCTTTCAGGACATCAACTTTTTTAGGATTGTTAGTGAGCAGTTGAAGATGTGTAAGCCCAAGGGATTGGATAATTGCAATTGCATCAGACCAATCACGGGCATCGATTTCATGGCCTAAATGCACGTTGGCCTCAATGGTGTCCATGCCTTTATCTTGTAGTTGATAGGCCATGATCTTTTCAGTCAACCCTATTCCGCGGCCCTCATGATCGCGCAGATAGACAATGAAGCCATAGCCATGTTGTTGAATCAAAGAAATAGATTGCTCGAGTTGTTCACCGCAATCACAGCGCTGGGAATGAACAACATCACCAGTGAAGCACTCAGAGTGAATACGAACTAATGGTGTGGTGGCAGCTGTACCAAAGGAGAGCACAGCGTGTTCTCTTTGTCGCAATCCAGGAAAAGTTGCAATTTTCCACATTCCACCACGCAGCGGCAGATCAGCCCAAAGGAACTCAAACTCTGATTTCACTTCACTGATTACTGGTGCAATTGCAACCAACTCCTCAATAGAAATCATCGGAATTGAATGTTTAGCTGAAAAATCTAAAAGGGATTGCCCACGTGCCATGGAGCCATCTTCATTTACGATTTCAGAAAGAAGAGCTAGTGGCTGTGCTCCAACTAATTGCGCTAGCGCCACTCCTGCCTCGGTATGACCACCGCGCACAGCTAGGCCGCCCTTATCGGCAATGAGTGGAAAAACATGTCCTGGACGGATGAAATCTGAGTACTGGACGCTGTTATCAGCCAAAGCACGGGCGGTGTTAGCTCGCTCTGTGGCACTGACTCCCGTTGTGAGTCCCACTTTGTAATCAACGCTTACAGTGAATGCAGTCTTTTTCGAATCTTGGTTTTCTTCAACCATCAATGGCAGATGCAGTTTGCGTGCACGCTCCTGTGTGAGTGCAACACATAAAATTCCAGTGGTGTGGCCCACCATAAAGGCCACCTTTTCAGCCGTTGCCTTCTCGGCCAACATCATCAAATCGCCTTCATTTTCACGATTGGCATGATCTGTAACAATAATCAGGTCGCCTCTTTTAAAAGCATCAAGGGCGCTTTGAAGATTACTCATCACTTATCCCCCTTAGCCAATAATCGCTCCACATACTTTGCAAGCACATCAACTTCCACGTTCACTAAATCGCCTGCCTTTTTCGCTGAAAGGTTGGTAGCCGCTAAAGTCTCTGGAATCAACCACACGGTGACAAGATTGTTTGAATCATCAATGCCTCCCACGGTCAGTGAAACACCATCTAGACAGATAGATCCCTGATTAACGATGTATTTTGCAAGATGTGAGGGAACAGTAATATCAAACTGCGCCCATTTATCTCCTGGTGTTAACCCAACAACCTCTGCCACGCCATCCACATGCCCCTGCACCATATGCCCGCCCATACGCGCATTTAACTGCGCAGCTAGTTCTAGGTTGACGGGGCTTGCAACGTTAAGTTGTGAGAGTGATGTAAGAGAAAGAGTTTGAACCATGAGATCTGCGCTAAAAACGGTGCCAGAGATGGCTGTGACCGTTAAACATGCGCCATTAACTGCAACAGAATCGCCCACCGAAATCTGACTAATTAACTTGGGAGCGCTAATGGTGAAAACTGCAGAGCTCTCACTCTTTTCAATTGCGGTAATTGAACCAAGTTCGCCAATGAGTCCTGTAAACATCACTCACCGTTCCTCATGCGATAGATGGATTTAACATCGCCATCTAGAACCACAGTGCTGATGTGGTCTAGGCGCATTTGATCAGTAATCGTGGTTGGGTAATCAAAGGCAAAGAAATGCTTGCCTGTGCCTAAAAAGGATGGGGCCTGATAAATCACAAGCTCATCCATCAAGCAGTGATCCACCATGGCACTAGCCAGAGTGGGCCCCGCCTCAACAAGGACGTGGTTAACACCTAATTCATTCAATCTCTCTACCAAAACATCTAAATCCTTTGACTTCACAACAACGCTCTGGGCAGCTGAATCAAAAACAGCAGCATCCTTTGGAAGCTCTTGCTCCCCGCAAATAACGCGAATGGGGTTAGCTGCATATCCTGCAAACTCTCCCCGTGGGATTAGATGCGGGTTATCGGCAATGACAGTATTTGTGCCAACAAGGATTGCATCTGCTTGGCGACGAAGTACCTGCACATCACCGCGTGATCTTTCATTAGTAATCCACTTAGAAGTTCCATCAGCAGCTGCAACTTTGCCATCGAGAGTGGCTGCAACTTTCCATGTGAAAAACGGACGGTTCTTCTTAATCTTCATCAGCCAGGCACGGTTTGAAAATGCAGCTTCATCTTTAAGCACGCCTTCAATAACTTTGACACCTACTGCTCGTAGAGCATCTGCACCCCCAGCTGCCTTTTCATTGGGGTCTGCAACTGCAAAGACAACTGTTGTAATGCCTGCATCGATGATGGCTTGAACACAGGCCCCTGTGTTGCCCGTGTGATTACAAGGCTCTAGTGAAACAACAATCGTTGCGCCTTTTGCTTTATCTCCAGCTGCCTTAATAGCAACAACTTCTGCATGATCTGGGGAGTGCACACGATCATGAAAACCTTCGCCCACAACATTTCCTGCGAAATCAATAATTACTGCGCCAACTATTGGATTCGGTGCTGTTTTACCGAGGCCTTTTTCGCCCAAGGAGATGGCACGTTGCATTGCAACTGTGTGATCCATAAAAAAACCCCCGACTCAATAGATGAGTAACCGGGGTGCGTGCAAAAAAGAAATGCACAAAGAAGGTAGGCAAGTACCTACCCTTTGTTGGTTTCCTCTCATCCGGACTTTAACCGTCGGTCCCAGAATTTCACTGAGTCAACCGATACCTGGCTGGCATCGGGTCGCGGACTATAACCGCCGGTTCGAAATTACATCGACCCCGGAAACAACAGCGTAAGTATAGCCCTTTAGGGGGCGGTGGAAGAACTTGATTGTGCTGTAATGGCCGATGCTCGCCCAGACTCTAAGCGTGCAATCGGGACTCGAAATGGAGAACAGGAAACATAATCGAGTCCAAGTGAGTTAAAGAAATGAATGCTCCGAGGATCTCCGCCATGCTCACCGCACACACCTAATTTGAAATCATGGCGCAGCTTTCGAGCCAAATCTACTGCTGTGCGCAGGAGTATTCCCACGCCTGCCTCATCCAAAGA
>SXYM01000046.1 GCA_005789205.1 Actinomycetota bacterium
CTCCCTTATTACGCTCTTTCATTCCAGGAAGTGCAACATGCATCAGGCGCATAGGTGTTCGCACAAGCACATCAAGCATTTGCTGCTCAGCACCTAATTGACTCATCGTGAACGACTTATTGATTCCAAAGCCGGCGTTATTGATGAGGACGTCTATTTGATTGTTGGAGATGTAGTCCTCTATTGACTTACATCCTGCATCTGTTGCTAGATCTGCCTGAATCACTTTTGTTGCTATTTCAAAAGTGGATTCAAGGCTCTTTGCTCGCTCTTGAAGTCTTGGTAAATCACGGGCAACCAAAACTATGTTGTAGCCATTTTGTGCAAGTAATCGTGTGAAGCTCTCACCAATTCCAACGGTTGCACCAGTTACTAAAGCCCATGATCGCATCTAAATCTCCAAGTTAACTCGTAGTTCGCCCAAGGCCCCCGCTGGAACAAATGGTGCGTGCGGTGCAACTGCATTTAATCTTTTATAAGGTTGATCTTGTGTGGGCCTTGAATCCACATCACCTTTATTTGGCCACAGCGATAAAGCACGTTCTGCTTGGGCAGTAATTGTGAGTGAAGGATTAACGCCTAGGTTTGCAGTAATCGTTGAGCCATCAACAATATGAAGTGTTGGGTAGTTCCAAACGCGGTGGTAAGGATCAATTACTCCCTGGCTCTGATCACTGCCAATGACGCAACCACCAACAAAGTGGGCGGTAAATGGAGCATCTATGAGATCGCCAACATGTCCGCCTGCTATTCCGCCGTGCTTTTGTGCAATGTGTCTAACGGCCTCATTAGCTGCTGGAATGTATGTGGCGTTGGGATGCTCAGGATCATTAGTTGAAGTTAAATGCCACCCAAAGATTGATTTCTTTCCTCGAACAGAGACTGATGAGTCAACATTTTGCATCGTTAGTGCGATAACTGTTCGCTCACTCCAACGCCGTACATTCAAAATCTTAAGGAGAAGTTTTGGATTAGCTACAAACTGCTTCCACCACTGCTTTCGTCGATCTTGTGATGAATGACCATCGGTCATTATGGTTTGTAGCAAGCCCATTAGATTAGAACCTTTGCCATAGCGAACAGGTTCAATGTGGGTGTTTTCATCAGGGAAGAAGGAAGAAGTAATAGCGCTGCCATCGCTGTAATCAATATCAGTATTTTGCATCAGCGCACCGGTTAATGCTTCACTATTTGTTCTAGACAAATCACCTAAACGATCAGAAATCGCAGGAAGTACCTGGTCATCCTTCATTTTATGGAGCAGTTTTTGTGTATTAAATGTTCCAGCAGCAACAATTACATCTTTAGCGAAAAATACATTTCCCTTGTGACCTAACCAGTTATCAGTTTTACGGGTGGTAATTTTCCATTCTCCCTTAGATAATTTCTCAATTTTTGTAGCAGTCGTCATTGGAAAAACTTGAGCTCCAGCTTTTTCAGCAAGGCCCAGGTAGTTCTTAGGTAATGTGTTTTTTGCATTGAATCTGCATCCACTCATACAAGCACCGCACTGCATGCATCCATTACGGTCAGGACCAACACCACCAAAGAATGGATCTTTACTCGCAACTCCTTTGCCATCACCAAAATAGATTCCTAGTGGAGCCATTTTGAAAGTGTGGCCCACACCCATTGCTTCAGCTGCTTCTTTCATAGCCTTATCGCTATTAGAAAAATAAGGATTTTCTGTTACACCCAACATCCGACGAGCTTGGTCATACCAAGGTTCTAGCTCTTCTTTCCAGTTAGTAATTGATGCCCATTGTTTATCAGTGAAGTATTGATCACCGGGTTGATACAAAGTATTTGCATACACCAAAGATCCACCACCGACACCTGCGCCAGCTAAAACCAGAACATCAGGCAAAACATGAATGCGTTGTATTCCATAGAGGCCAAGTTTTGGAGCAAAAAGGAATTTGCTTATGCGCCATGATGTCTTTGGGAAATCTTGATCTCGAAAACGCTTTCCTGCCTCTAACACGGCAACGCTATAACCCTTTTCGCGAAGGCGCAGCGCAGATACGGAGCCACCAAAGCCGGATCCAATTACAACAACATCAAATGTTTTCTTCACGGATTTTCCATGTTGTTCCATAGGACTCAAGTGAATCTAAAAATGGCTTTGCATCAAACCATTCAGGACCTGCAACTCCTTCAGGTTTCCAGATGCCTTTATGGATTAACTCCATTGCAATTACTGGATTTACCGCTGTTTGCCACACAACTGCTTGATCTCCGTATTCAGCCATAGACCACTCGTTATCAATGACGTTATACATGTAACAAGCGTAAGGCTTTCCATCTTTATTTAGGCCCTTTACTAATGCACCTGCACAAGTTTTGCCCTTCATGCGAGAACCCAACGTCGCAGGATCTGGCAAAGAAGCTGCAAGTAGATCGCGAGGAGAGACCGAGATTCCCTGGACATCAACGTTTTCTTTGCGATCCATACCGAGCATGTGAATGGTTTTTAAGGTTGTGATGAACTGGGCACCGAGACCATATTTAAAATTAACTTTTTTGGCATCAACTTTTTGGGGGATTAAGACAACTTCTTCGTGTTCAACGTTTACGCACTCGACTGGACCAATTCCTTCAGGGTAATCAAAAGTTTCTATTTCACTAAATGGCTCTGTTGTAAACCAACCGCGTCCATCTTCCCAAACCAACGGGGGATTTAAGCATTCTTCGATTGTTGTCCAGATTGAAAATGATGGGGCAAATTCATAACCTTCAACAGTTAAGTTGGATCCATCAAAGATTGTTATGGAATCAATTACAGAGAAAAGATGATCTGCGGCGTAACGTGCAAATACATCACTCATTCCAGGCTCTATACCCATTCCAACTAGTGCGTAAATATCGCGCTCTTTCCAGTTCCAATCACGGGCAAACTGTTCATCTCCCAGCTTTACGCCAGTTTCAGAGTTTGGATAGTGAGGATGTGGTCGGGATAAAGACATCGCCATGTCAATGTAGTTAGTACTTTCAATTTCGCAGGCTAGAAAAATTGGCATCACAAAACGTGGATCAACAGCATTGACTACAACATCTGGTTTCACTTTACGAATAAGAGCTCGGATATCTTCAAGCTCGGCAGCGTTAACTTCGGCTGCTGAAAACCTGGAGTCCTTTACGCGGACTACTGCTTCTTCAGCACGAGAGAGCGTGCGATCTGCAATAACCATGGAAGTAATAAATGACTTGCGAGAAGAGATATTGACAATAGCTCTGCCAACTCCGCCCGCGCCTATAACTAGCGCCTTCATTGCTGGCCCCACATGAGGAAATAACATCCTTTTCGATTGTTTTAGCCAGTCTAGCCTTGTCATTAATTCATGACAAGATTGCCCCTGCACAATCTAAGTCCCCGTAGCTCAGTGGATAGAGCAACCGCCTCCTAAGCGGTAGGTCGCAGGTTCAACTCCCGCCGGGGACACGTAATTTTCAATTAATGCTTAAGAGTAAATTTCTGCATCCAATTAGGTGCCCACCAGTTACGTTCACCAAACAAACGCATAAGTGCTGGAACAAGAAGAGCACGCACCAAAGTTGCATCCAAAATAACTGCAAGTGCAACTCCAAAGCCCAACATTTTGATAGATGTAACGCCGCTTGTGATAAAGGAAGCGAAAACAACGGCCAATAAGAGTGCAGCAGCAGTAATGATTCGAGCAGATCTCTGTAGTCCAACTGCAACAGATTCAACATTACTCTTACCGCTTAAGTGTTCCTCACGAATTCGTGAGAGCAAGAACAGTTCATAGTCCATTGAAAGTCCGAACACAACTACTGCTACCAGAATCACTGAACCCGTATCTAAAGTGCCGGTTACGGTGAAATCACCTACCAACCACTTCAAGTGTCCATCAATAAATATCCACGTAATGGCACCTAGAGTTGCAACTAATGAAAGCGCATTTAAAATCACTGCCTTAATCGGCAAGATGATTGATCCAGTGAAGATAAAGATAAGAATTAACACAGTCAGTGCAATCCATCCTAAGGCCAGAGGCAATGTTCTAGCGATTCCGTCTTGAGAGTCTGTGAAGTCAGCTGCTGCTCCACCAATGAGTGTGCCAGCAGGCTGTTCAAGGTTTCTAATGTCGTGAATAACCTTCATTGAATCAGTGCTCCGTGATGGCACAGAGGAGATTACCTGGACTCGAATATCTTGCTTGTAGGTTTCAATTGCACCCACACGGACAATGCCTTCAACATTTTTAACTTTATCTAAGAATGATGTTATTTCGCTCTCACGCCCAACGCCATTTGGCACCACAACTTCAATCGGGCTGCCAATTAATCCGTCAAAGCGGGTATCAACGATTTGAGATGCAATTGCAGCTGGATTTGATGCAGGCAGAACTCTTGAGTCAACTTGAGCAAAGGAAATATTTGTAACAGGAGCAGCCATTATTCCTAAGACAACTAAGCAAGCAATTACAACTGGAACCGGGCGCTGCATAACGTTACGCGCAGTGCGTGCCCAGCGACCATCTTCTTTAGGAGTAATTGCACTTTTGCGTATAACGCCCTTATCAACTTTTTCACCAAGTACTGCAAGAAGTGCCGGCAGAGCGATTACTGCGCCAATCACAGCAAATGTAATGACTGCAACACCTGCGTATCCAAAGGATTTTAAGAACTCAAGTGGGAAGAAGAGCAGTGAGGCCATCGTGACAAAAACAGTGAGTCCTGAATAGAAAACAGTTTTACCGGCTGTAGCAACGGTTGTGACTACGGATTCTTCAACGCTGTGGCCGTTATGGAGTTCTTCTCGGAATCGATTGACCATGAGAAGTGCGTAATCGATACCAAGGCCTAATCCAAGGCCAGTGATGAGATTGAGAGCAAAGACGCTCACATTAGTAAATAGCGTTAATAGATAAATAATAAAGAAAGATCCGAGGATGGCAGTCACACCGACAAATAGTGGTGTTGCAGATGCTACGAGGGCACCGAAAACAAATACGAGAAGGAGGAATGTTAGTGGAATTGCAATTGATTCAGCGAGAATCAAATCCTTTTCAATCTTGTGGTTGATTGCATAAGTAATAACGCCCGCACCAGATGCATAGATCTGAACATTCTTGTACTTGCCATCAAACTCTTCCTGTAGTGATGCACCGACCGAGCTCAGGGCATCCCAATCAAAAGCATCAATATCGGAATACACCAATATGAAGCCTGCTTTTCCATCTTTAGATTTCATGGTTGGTGATCCACCGGTGGACCAGTAGGAATAAGTTTTTGAGACTCCCTTATGGTTTTGAATCTTCTTTTCAATTTCAATTGCTGTGCTTGCAACGGCTGGATCATCGATTGTTGAACTTGCAGAGTCCACAACCATCACTACAACTGGCTCTTCTGCACCAAATACATCAACAACATACTTAGCAGCCTTAGCTGAATCGCTATTGAGGTCTGAGTAACCACCTGAATCTAAGCGGCCAAAGGATAAGGAGCCGACTGCTCCAGCGATGATTGTTGTAATAATGAAGGATAAAAGGACTAGCTTGCTGCGCTTAACGATGAACTTTCCAAGCTTCTCAAACACGTTTCTTACTCCTTAGAGGTAGACTTAAAACTATGAGTGATCTCTTTCCTAATGTGACATCAGATGAGATCGATCCTGAAGCCGCGGCAGAACAATTACGACGCGAAGAAGAAATTAAGTCAGATAAGCCGCCCCACCACCAGGATTAATCAGCCTTAGCTGCCGGAGTTGGTGCAGCTGCCGGAGTTGGTGCAGCTGCCGGAGTTGTTTTGGCGGGTTCACTTGTTGTCTTTTTTGCAGAATCAGTTTTATAAAATCCAGAGCCTTTGAAAACAACACCCACCGCGCTAAAGACCTTACGGATTTCTCCCTTGCACTCTGGGCATTGGGTGAGTGAGGCATCGCTAAAGGACTGAAAGGCTTCAAATTCATGTTCGCAAGCGTTACATGCGTATTGGTAAGTAGGCACTAGCGCTCCAATCTTTGAATTCGACCATATTCCAACCCTTTGGGGTAGAAGCCAAGTCTAAAGAAGTGAGACGATTGGCGCGAATTAAGGTCCCAGTTGTGAAGGAGATCTAAGTGAAAATCACTCGAGTCCGCCAATTCTTGGCCGCTTTTACCTTTATCAGCCTTCTAGGCATGATGCCAGCGAGTGCAAACTCACTTATTACTACATCACCAATAAGTGGTTCAACAGTCACCACAGCTCCTATGTCTGTAACTCTGACAACTCAGAAAGCTTTGCTTCCTGATGCAAATGAAATAGTGGTTACAGATCCAGCAGGCGTGCGTGTTGATGATGGAACTTTAACTCTTACTGATGTTTCAGCAACTATTGGGCTGAAACCTCTTGTTGAATCTGGAATTTATAGAGTTTCATACACACTGTATTCAGAAGGTGAAGTTCCGTTAGAAGGATCATTCACATTTAATTTCTCTGCACCAACAGTAATCACACCTACCGAACCATCACCCACTCCAACAGAATCGCAAACACCTGCAAGCAGTAGTTGGGCCACAAACGTGTTTATCATTTTTATTTTGATTATGGCGTTTTTTGTCTTGATTGCACTCGCGCTCTATGCGCGAAAACTCTTTAGGGAACGATGATTGCTTTAAGCACAATTTTTAAATATCTATCCCTTATTGGTAGTTTTGCAGTAGTTGGATCACTATTGGCGATGGGCTTCCTGCTTCTTGATTCCCATGGAAAACTTTCGACTTCAGCTAAAAAGCTTCGCACAATGCTATGGATTTCAGGCCTCACTTGGTCTATAGGAAGCACCGGAGTAATTCTCTTTACGCTAGCAACGATTCTCGACCAACCTTTATCATTTGCATTAGATTCAACAGCTCTGCGTTCTTTCCTCACGCAAATTACTTTAGGTCAGTATTTACTATTTCAAACACTTGTTGCCCTAGTTATTACTTTTGCTTCAATTCGCGTGAACAAGATCCTTACGGTTATTGCCTTGTTAATCCTTGCCTTCATTGGATTAGTAGCGCCAGTGTTTGAAAGCCATTCAGCATCGGGTGGTTCACATGCGCTAGCTATCGGCTCCTTGGTGATTCACGTAGTTGCGCTGTCTCTTTGGGTTGGTGGAGTAATAACGTTAGCGATTTTGGAACCAGAAGATAGGCCAATAGCAGTTCCGCGCTTTAGCCAATTAGCTTTATGGGCTGCCATTGCTGTTGTTTTAAGTGGAACTGCAAATGCTTGGGCTCGCCTGAATTTCAAAGAAGCCTGGAATAGTGCATATGCATGGGTAGTAATTGGCAAAGTAGTTCTGACAATTACCTTAATTATTATTGGATATCTACATCGTAAGAATTTGGCTTTGCGTAGTTCTATTAATTGGAAAGGCTTTTCGCGTTTAATCTTTGCAGAGAGCCTGATTATGGTTGCAACCGTTGCAATGGGTGCATGGTTATCTTCAAGTCAGGCACCATCAAGACCTGAAACAGCTAAATTTGATTCAGCATTAGCTATTACTGGAATTTCTACTCCAGCTCAACCCACATGGGTTCGTATTTTGTTTAGTTATGAACCAGATGCTTTAATGATTGGAATCTTGGTTACAGCCGTCGCACTTTATATAAAGGGTGTTGTTGTTCTTACAAAGCGTGGAGATAAGTGGCCTGTTGGCCGCACAATTTCATTTGCCCTTGGAATATCAGCAATAGATTTTGCAACAAGTGGTGGCCTTGGTTTGTATGCAAACTTTGCTTTTTCATATCACATGGTTGCTCACATGATTCTAGGAATGATTGCACCGATTGGAGTTGTGCTTGGAGCGCCAATCACATTAGCGCTTCGAACTTTGCCACAGGGCAGAAATAGTGAGGAACGCGGCGTGAGAGGTTCTCTACTCGCCGCACTTCATTCGAAGTTGGCTGTGTTTTTCACCAACCCAATTGTGGCTTTGGCTATCTTTGATGGTTCACTCTTTGCTCTCTACTTCACAGATCTATTTGGCGCAATGATGCAATCGCACGTGGGCCACTTTGTTATGAGCATTCATTTCTTACTCGCTGGAATTCTTTTCTTCCATGTAATTATTGGCATTGATCCAAATCCTCGAAGAGTTCCACATTTGGTTCGCATCGTTATTCTCTTCGCAGCCATGAGTATTCATGCCTTCTTCTCAGTGGCGTTAATGTCGACTTCAACACTCATTGATGGTGGATACTTCGGATCTCTTCAATCACCATGGCTCTCTGATCTACTTGCCGATCAGCGAATGGGTGGATCAATAGGCTGGGCGATGGGCGAAATTCCTATTCTTCTTGCTTTGGTTGCCACATTTATAAGCTGGGTTAAGGATGATTCACGCGAAGCAATCCGAATTGATAAAAATGCAGCACGATCTGCAGCAATGGGTCAGCCAGATGAGTTAGCCGCCTATAACAAATATTTGCAAGATTTAGCCCAACGCGATAGAAATGAACCCTAATGGAAAACTTATTTGATCTTCCCAGCGAGTATAAAGATCTTCGTGCCAGCGTTCGTGCTTTGGCGGAAAAGGAAATTGCTCCTTTTGCAAAAGCTGTTGATGAAGATCATCGCTTCCCTCAAGAGGCAGCAGATGCATTACAAAAAGCAGGTCTAGCTGCAGCCCATGTTCCAACTGAATTCGGTGGCGACGGTGCAGATGCACTTGCTGTCGTAATAATCATTGAAGAAGTTGCACGAGTTTGCGGTACTTCATCACTTATTCCTGCAGTTAACAAACTTGGTTCACTGCCGCTAATGCTGGGTGGAAATAAAGATCAGAAGCAACGCTGGTTATCACAACTGGCACAAGGTAAAGGTTTTTCATATTGCTTATCTGAATCTGATGCAGGCTCTGACGCATCAGCCCTTCGCACAAAGGTTGAGCGCGATGGGGATGGTTGGATTCTCAATGGAAGCAAGAAGTGGATTTCAAATGCAGGAATTTCAGAGTTTTACACCGTTATTGCTCAAGGCGATGCATCCCTTGGCTCAAAAGGAATTACAGCATTCGTAGTTGAAAAATCTGATCCAGGTGTCTCATTTGGTGCACCAGAAAAGAAAATGGGCTTTAGAGGATCACCAACTCGTGAAGTTTATTTTGACAACGTCAAGCTTGCAGATGATCGTCGCATTAGCGAAGTTGGTGAAGGATTTGCACTAGCAATGAATACACTTGATCACACACGCATCACAATCGCGGCTCAAGCATTAGGCCTTGCCCAAGGCGCACTTGATGTTGCGACCAAGTATTCACATGAGCGCAAGCAGTTTGGTAAAGAGATTTTCGACTTCCAAGGCGTTCAATTCATGTTGGCAGATTTGGCGATGAATATTGAAGCGGCCCGTCAGTTAACTTATGTCGCTGCATCAAAAAGTGAGAGCAATGAAAAAGATCTGCGCTTTTTTTCTGCAGCAAGTAAGTGTTTTGCCAGTGATGTGGCGATGAAAGTTACGACTGATGCGGTCCAGATTTTGGGCGGCTATGGCTATGTCTCAGATTATCCTGTTGAGCGAATGATGCGAGATGCCAAGCTCACACAGATTTATGAGGGAACTAATCAAATTCAGCGGATAGTTATGGCGCGCAATCTACCTAACGCTTAAATCTGACGATGAGTGAGGGTGTTGCAGCAGCATCTAGCGCTATGTCATGGGATTCTCGAGGCAAGGCTTCACTCGTTAATTCACCTGCATGAACCAAACCAATTTTCCAACCAGGCAAAGTTGGTAATGCGCGATCATAAAACCCGCCACCTTGCCCCATTCGATAACCCTCTTGATCAATACGAAGTGCAGGTGTGATAACTGCACCCACATCACTCGTATCTGTCACAGCTGGTCCAGTTGGTTCAGTCAGGTTTTTGGTGATCTTCAAATTTGTTGGATTTCCATCCCATTGAACCCATTCAATGACTGATCCATTGACTCGGGGGAGTAAAAGTCTTTTACCATCTGCCAAGAAAGCTTTATTGATTTCATCTGTGCTGGGTTCTTGGGCATATGAAAAGTATGAGCAAATTGTTGTGGCACTGACTATTTCTGGAGCTTTCAGAATTACATTGAAATTGGCAGGAATGAACTTTTGAACCCGCTCACGACGATAGCGATCTCGCAACTGCTTCTTGAGTGTGTTCTGATTCATTGCCTCCGCCCTTCCCTTTCCACGCCTAAATCCCAAAGATTGATGACTACAACAAGTATGGTGTGATTATGGCAGAGCACACGCGGGTAGATGAGTTTTTGACCTCACTTATAGCGATTTGCAAACCTCTTGATTCTTTTGAAATGCCATTACTAGATGCCCATGGCGCGACATTGTCACAAGATGTGTACGCAGGAGAGCGTTTAGTAATGAAAGCCGGATCTAGAATCCGCTCAACTCAAATTGGCTTAGCTGCATCAATCGGGCTTGATCACTTACCGACAAGGCCACATCCGCGCGTTGTGGTGATGTCAGCTGGTCCAGATTTAGTTGAACCAGGCAAGACACTTGAAGGTGATGAAGAATTTGAGACTAACTCGTGGATGCTTACAACTGCCGTGCGTGAAGTTGGCGCAGTTGCTTATCGCGTGCACTCTATCCCAGATGATGAAGCCCAGCTACAGAACTTGATTGAAGACCAATTGGTACGTGCTGACTTAATAATTATTAGCGGTGAGCGCCATGATGATTCATTTGACTTGATCACCCGAACTATTTCTAATATGGGTGAAATTACTACTGTGGACATTGCAATTGAGATGAGCGGTCGACATAACTTTGGACTTATTGGTCCTGATAAAACACCAATTATTACTCTTCCTGGAGATCCGATTGCTGCTTATATTTCATTTGAACTCTTTGTTCGCCCCATGATTCGCACGATGTTAGGCGCAGCAACAATCCACCGTCCAAGTGTTAAGGCTAAGTTAGAAAAAGCGATTGAATCTAGCGAAGGTATGCGATCATATATTCGCGCGGCGTTATCTGAAGATGGAAAGTCGGTAACTCCACTGACGCATCAAGAGGAGATTTCAACACTTTCAGATGCATCTGCTTTTATTGCCGTGGGTGAAAAAGATGTAAATTTAAAAGCTGGCGATGAAGTAACTGTTGTAATTTTAGAGCGCAGATACATTTAAGTCCTCTGATGACTTATTCATGGCCGGTAATACTAAAGAGTGAAGATCTAACTCTGCAGGCATTGAGATTTAGAGATCGCCTTCGATGGAATAATGTCCGTGCTGAAAATCGTGATTGGTTATCTCCCTGGGAGGCGACAATTCCCTTGATTCCTGGGGATGCGGCAGAAAACGCCAGTCGCCTGCCTTCCTATTTTGAAATGGTGCGAACCCTTAACTCTGAGGCTCGAAGTGGCCGATCATTTTCATTTGCTATCTGGCATCAGCGCAATTTAATTGGGCAGATTTCACTCGGAGGAGTAATTCTTGGCGCAATGCGAGGTGGGCATATTGGTTATTGGATTGATAAGAACTATTCAAATAGGGGCTTTACGACGCAAGCGGTAATGGCTCTAACAGAGTATTCATTTTCTGTGCTGAATCTTCATCGAATTGAAATCAATATACGGCCAGAAAATGTGGCATCGAGGCGAGTAGCTGAGAAAGCTGGCTACATTTTTGAAGGTGAACGTCCCCGTTATTTACATATCGCTGGAAATTGGCGAGACCATGTCGTATTCGTAAAAGAAAATCCCGCCATTAAGTAGGCTCTAAATCCCAAGTTCTACAGGTCCAATCCTTTATCTTTGTCCATCATGGCTTCCGGACTTATCTATTTAGCGATCATCGGTATGTGGGTCGCATATTTTGCACCCCGTTGGATCCATGACCGCAACGAGTTTTCTGGAAAATCAGTTGAGCGATTTAAGAGTGCATTGATTGTTGTCGCAACTTCATCGCCACATGGAACTTCTGGAAGTGGATCAATTCATATTGATTTAGATCGCGAAGCAAAAATCGCACAACTTCTCATGCGCAGACGAATTATGTTTTTTATTTTAATTGGTTCCCTAATTACAACACTTGTGGGTGGTTTCATGAATACGATGCCTTTTATTTACTCATTGGTTCCTGCAACTGGAATTTTGATTTATGTTGCAAGCGTTCGTCGTCGGACAATTGCAGACAAGATTCAATACCGTCGTGTGCAGCAACTTCAACGTCGTACAACTGGTGTTTCAGCAACAAACTTGGCTGAAGTAGTCTCACCTAAGGTTTCACAAGAACATTGGATTCCACTTTCAGAGCGTGAACTCAAAGGTGTTGTCTTATTGCCAAAGGGAACAGCAGCAGCTCGTCAAACATGGGAACCTTCAGAAGTACCAGCTCCAACTTATGTCAGCGCACCTAAGGCAATTATTCCTAAGCGCGTTATAGATTTAACTATTCCTGGGGCTTGGAGTGAAGAACAAGAGCGTTTAGAGCGTGAAGCGCTAGCTGCTGCTTCACCTTCACGAGATGAAATCTTTGATCAACAACTAGCTGATGAAGCAGTGGAGCGTCTAAAGCAAGCCCGCGCTTCTAACGAATAGCTAGATCCAAGATTTCATCCACATACGTTGCAACCATGCTTCGTATGTGATTAGTTCGCCTGTGAAAATTGGGAAGAAATAAACAAAGTTTAAAAAGATTACTGTGACAAAAGCTGCAATTAACCCTTGCGAGATACCTGCCTTTAAAGAGCTATTAAGCAATAGTTTTGCGCAATACACAAGAGCCAGAATCATGAATGGCTCGAAAACTATTGCGTAGAAGGTAAATACTGTGCGGGATTGGAAGAAGAACCATGGCAGGTAACCAGCAGCCATTCCAAGCACAATCAAATTTAAGGCAGGCTCAGTCGTACGCTTAAACAAGCTGCGTAACCAAAAACCAATGACAACGGAAACAGCAATTGTTCCCGCCCACCATAGAAGCGGTGTGCCAATTGCTAACACTTCTTGCGCGCAGTTATCACTGCCGCAACCCTTTGGTGATTCATAGAAAAAGGAAGTTGGTCTTCCCATAATCATCCAACTCCAAGGATTTGCTTGGTAAGAATGTTTCTCAGTTAAACCAGTATGAAAGCCCAACATCTGCGAGTGATAGTGAATCCATGATGCAAATGAATTTGAAGACCATTGACGATCCCAACCACGATCACTGAGAAACCAACCAGCCCATGAAGTGATATAAACAGCGACAGGGAGGAATCCGTATTGAATGAATTTCATTATTGTTGGTCGAATTAAATCTTTGGAAGGATGCTCTGAAAAAATCTTGTAGAGAGAGACAAAAATCATCGCGACCAAGAAATAAACAGCGCTCCATTTACAGCCCATCGCCAAACCAATTGCAATTGCTGCCAACCAATGTCTTTGTTGGTGCCAGAGATAAAGCGCCATGAGAACAAAGAAAGTTAAGAACAAATCAAGTAATGCAGTTCTTGAATGCACAAGTACTAATCCATCACACGCCATTAAAAATGCACCTATGGCAGTTAATAGCGGTGAATAGAACAAAACATGAACTAAGCGGGCGAAGAGCAGAATAAGAAGTGTTCCAATGATTGCAGTGGCAAAGCGCCAACCAAATTCATTATCGCCAAAGAGTTGGATACCGCTTGCTATAAGCCATTTACCAACTGGGGGATGCACAATGAACTCCGGCTTAGAGCCACTGACTTCCACGCCATATTTCAAGAAATCTCTAGCGCCATCAACGTAATAGACCTCATCAAAAACAAAACCCTTAGGTGTTGCCAGGTTAATTACTCGAATCGCAAGGGAGGCAATCGCGATAAGGATCGGGGCGATGGCGGCAATCATGTGTGTAATCGTATGCGCAAATCGCTGTGAAATTACTGAGATGATGGACCCATGGCATTGATATTGGCAGCAACCCCGTTGGGTAATCCAGCCGATGCAAGCGCGCGCTTAAAAACGGCTATCGAAGATGCCACAATTATTGCCGCTGAAGATTCCAGAAGGTTTCACCGTTTGTGTTCAGATCTTGGAGTTACTTTCACGGCCCGCATACTTTCCTTCTTTGAAGGTAATGAAGATGAGCGAACTGCTGAACTGTTAAATGAGTTAGCAGCTGGCGCTCATGTTTTAGTTGTTTCAGATGCAGGAATGCCAACGATAAGTGATCCTGGCTTTAGGTTAATGCGTGAAGCAATTGCTAGAGGTCTTGAAGTCTCTGTTATTCCAGGACCTAGCGCAGTAACCATGGCTGTTGCTCTCTCTGGATTACCAACAGATCGATTTACTTTTGAAGGATTTCCATCACGCAGTGCTGGAGCTCGATTAGCAATGTTTGAAAAACTGCGCCATGAAGAGCGCACGATGGTTTTCTTTGAAGCTCCACATCGTTTGGCTGATTCTCTCACTGATGCGCAATCTGTTTTTGGCTCAGAACGCAAAGGTGCAATTTGTCGTGAGATGACAAAACATTATGAAGAGACAATTCGTGGAACACTCTCAGAACTTTCAACTTGGGCAGATACCAATGAAGTTCTTGGTGAGATCACACTCGTAATTCAGGGAGCAGTCCTGGATTCAGCAGCAATGACTGCTGATGAAATGGTGGCCCGTGTTCGTGAATTTGAAGCTGCAGGGATGGATCGCAAAGGGGCTATTGCCTCGGTTGCCGCTGAATTCTCAATTGCAAAGCGATTGGTTTATGCCGCAGTGGTCGATGCGAATAAGATGAGCAAGTGACTAAGTCCTTTTATTTAACGACGCCGATTTATTACGTCAACGATGCACCGCATATTGGCCATGCCTATACGACGGTTGCCGGTGATGTGTTAACTCGTTGGCATCGGCAAAGAGGAGAATCAGTCTGGTTTTTAACTGGTACAGATGAGCATGGCCAAAAGGTTATGCGCACGGCTGAGGAAAACAACTCGGCTCCACAGGCCTGGGTTGATCGCTTAGTGCAAGATGCATGGAAACCTAATTGGCAAGCGCTCAATATTGCTAACGATGATTTCATTCGCACAACTGAAAAGCGTCACACAGAACGTGTTCAAAAGTTCTTGCAATCCCTTAAAGACTCTGGACACATTTATGCAGGAAAGTATGAGGGCCCATATTGCGTTGGTTGCGAAGAGTTTAAGCTTCCTGGTGACCTCATTGAAATTGATGGTAAGAAATGCTGCCCAATACATAGTAAGCCAATCGAACTTGTCAATGAAAATAACTGGTTCTTTAAGCTTTCAGCTTTTGTGCAACCTTTGCTTGAGCACTACCGTAGGCACCCAGATGCTTGCCAACCTGAAAGTGCACGCAATGAAGTAGTTTCATTCCTAGAAGGTGGCGTTACAGATCTTTCTATTTCACGTTCAACTTTTGACTGGGGTATTCCTGTTCCTTGGGATACCGACCAAGTTGTTTATGTTTGGTTTGATGCACTTCTTAACTATGCAACTGCAGTTGGTTTAACTGATGCACCAGAGAGTGAGGGTGGCAAGAAGTTTGCACAGACTTGGCCAGCAGATGTTCACTTAGTTGGTAAAGATATTTTGCGCTTCCACGCTGTTATCTGGCCAGCAATGCTTATGGCTGCGGGACTAGATGTTCCAAAGAAGGTATTTGCCCATGGTTGGCTACTCGTAGGTGGCGAAAAGATGAGTAAGAGTAAGTTGACTGGAATTGCACCTAAAGACATCACAGATCACTTTGGTGTTGATGCTTTCCGCTATTACTTCCTACGTGCTATTCCTTTTGGTACCGATGGCTCTTTTTCATGGGAAGACATGTCTGCTAGATACACATCAGAGCTTGCAAATGACTTTGGCAACCTAGCATCTCGCTCAGCGGCAATGGTTGAGAAGTATTGCGGCGGGGTATTGCCAGCTAGAAGCAATGATGCAGGGCTTGAGAGCGCGTTAAAAGAATCAGCAATTAGGGCCGATGCTGCAATCTGTGAATTAGATTTCCAAGGTGGGATCCTTGCAATTATGGATTTTTGCAAGAAAGTAAATGGCTATGTAACAGAGAAAGAACCATGGATTCTTGCTAAAGATCCAGCAAATAAACAGATTCTAGAAGACGTTTTGTATAACACCGCAGAGTCTTTGCGCGCACTTGCTGTATTACTCAATGCAGTGATGCCACAAACATGTGAGATTTTGTGGAGCAGTTTGGGTGCACAAGCATCACTAGGAGATCTTGGTGCGCAAAAGATCTCTGATGTTGCAACGTGGGGACAATTGCCACCAGGTGCCACAATTACTAAAACTCCAGTACTTTTCCCTCGTTTAGAAACCAACGCCTAATACATATGGCTGATCGCCACAACCGCGATATTGATCGTCAGCGGGCACCTCTACCAGAACCACTTCCTGCTCCAACAGTTGATGCGCATGCACATATGGAGATCATTACTGATACTGCGCCAGATTCACCTGAGGTGGCAGATGTAATTGCTGAGGCTAAAAGCGTAAACATTGATCGAATCATGCAGGTGGGTTATTCAGCTGAACAATCTGCTTGGTGTGTTGCTGCAGCAGAAAAGTGGAACACTTCAGTTCTAGCTGCCGTTGCACTTCATCCTAATGAAGCACCCGTTGTTGAGAACTTAGAAGCTGATTGGGCAGTAATCGCTCAATTAGCAGAGCATCCACGTGTCCGGGCAATTGGTGAAACTGGTCTTGATTACTTTCGCACACCTCTAGAGCTTCGAGCACGTCAGCAAGAATCCTTTAAATGGCATATTGAACTAGCTAAAAAAACTAGCAAGGCTTTAGTTATTCATGACCGTGACTCACACGATGATGTTCTCTCTGTTCTACTTGAAGTTGGAGCCCCAGAAAAGGTTATCTTTCACTGCTTTTCAGGTGATGTAGAGATGGCAAAGACCTGCATAGAGCGCGGCTATGTCCTCTCATTTGCTGGCACGTTGACCTTTAAAAATGCCCCTGCCTTGCGCGAGGCAGTGAAGTTAGTTCCCATTGATCAACTACTCGTTGAAACAGATTCTCCTTTCCTTGCACCCATGCCACATCGCGGAGCGCTTAATACCCCTGCTCAGATTGCAAATATTGTTCGTACAATGGCCCTTGAGCGAGATGCAGATCTTGGAGAATTAGCAATAGCTCTTGGTAATAACGCCGAGCGTCTATTTGGCTCATTTGCCTCATGACATTATTAGGAGCGGCGCAAATCCGCGAACTCGCAGCGGCGTTAGAACTAAAGCCTTCTAAATCTCTTGGACAAAACTTTGTTATCGACTCAAATGTCTGCACAAAGATTGTGCGTACAGCAGCAGTTGGACCAACTGATATCGCACTTGAGATTGGCCCAGGTCTTGGTTCTTTGACTCTAGCTTTACTTGAAAGCGCTGCCTCGGTTGTGGCAGTTGAAATTGATCCACGTTTAGCTGGTCAACTTCCGATAACAGTTGCAAATCACTTTGAACATCCAGAAAATCTGACGGTCCTTAATCAAGATGCACTCACTATTCAAACTTTGCCAGTTAACCCAACGGTGTTAGTAGCCAATTTGCCCTATAACGTTTCAGTTCCTGTGCTGCTGCACTTGCTTGAAAAGTTTGAATCACTACGCACAGGCGTAGTTATGGTTCAAGCAGAAGTTGCCGATCGCTTAGCTGCAAAGCCGGGCACAAAAGATTATGGAATTCCTTCGGTTAAAGCTGCTTGGTGGGCAGAAGTAAAAGGCGCAGGATCTGTATCGCGTTCAGTATTTTGGCCAGCACCCAACGTTGATTCTAAGCTTGTCTCATTCACCAGAAGGCAAACACCAGGGGATGAAGAACTACGACGTAAGGTTTTCATAATCATTGATGCAGCCTTTGCTCAACGCAGAAAGATGCTGCGTTCAGCTCTCTCTAGCCTCTATGGCTCTTCTTCTGCGGCAGAAGAGATTCTTAAGCGCGCCAAGATTGACCCAACCCTTCGCGGTGAAGCATTAGAGATCGCTGGTTTTTGTGCCATCGCAGCCGTTGCACCTGACATTTTCTAGCCAACACATTAAGGTCAAACCATGCCAATAAAAAACGTGACGGTTCGGGTGCCGGCAAAGGTCAACTTGCAACTTTCAGTTGGCCCACGTGAGGAAGATGGTTTCCACAATCTTGTTTCGGTATTTCAAGCCATTTCGATTTTTGATGAAGTAACACTCACTCTTGGACAACCAAAATCTGGTGTTACTGTTTCAATTACAGGAGAACAGACCCATGGTGTGCCAGCAGATGCTAATAACTTAGCGGCTCAAGCTGCAGCGCTAATGGCAGAAGAATATGACATTGAAATTGATGCACACATTGAGATTAAGAAATCCATTCCAGTTGCAGGTGGAATGGCTGGTGGTAGTGCAGATGCCGCAGCCACAATCGTGGCAATTGATTATTTGTATTCACTAGGTATGAGCCGTGAAGAGATGGCAGATATTGCCGCAAAGTTAGGCAGCGATGTTCCCTTCATATTAAATGGTGGAACTGCCATTGGCACAGGCCATGGTGATCAATTAACTTCTGCACTATCTCGCGGCACTTATCACTGGGTTCTCGCACTTTCCACTCATGGTTTATCAACTCCTGCGGTTTATGCAGAGTGTGATCGCTTGCGAACTGGACTAGAAATAGTTGAACCACAAACAAATGAAGCGCTCATGCAGGCTTTGCTTGCAGCTGATGCAGAATCAGTAGGTGCGCACCTTGTAAATGATTTGCAAGCAGCAGCTTGTTCATTGCGTCCCGCACTGCGTTTAGTTCTAGATGTTGGCCAGGAGTATGGAGCGCTAGGGGCGTTAGTCTCAGGATCAGGGCCAACTGTTGCTTTTCTAGTTGCCGATGAGGAAGCCGGGCTTGATTTAACGGTGGCATTGACCTCAAGCGGAGTAGTGGGCAGCGTTGTTCGCGCATATGGCCCAGTGGCTGGGGCAAAAGTAATCTCGTAAAGAAGGTGCAATGTGGTCACAACCATGCCCATTTATGAGGGAGAATACGTGTTCCGCCATTGTGTAGTGGCTAGCACATGGGCCTTTGAAGCCCAGGGTCCAGGATCGATACCTGGTGGCGGAGCCACCGATAGGATTCACTCGTGACCGTAGAAACCGTGATCGTTCTCGCAGCTGGCGAAGGCACACGGATGAAATCGGCAAAAGCCAAAGTTCTCCATAGCGTTGCAGGACGTTCGTTACTTGGACATGTCTTACACGCAGTTGATCATCTAAAAGCCAAAGAAGTTCGTATTGTTGTCGGCTCTGGCCGTGAATTAGTTGAAGAACATATCTCTCATATTGCGCCAAAAGCTACAACGATCTTTCAAGAGCGCCGTGGTGGCACAGGACATGCTGCGCAGTTAGCGCTCGCAGGTTCAACACCTAAAGGCACAGTATTGGTTCTAGCTGGTGACACACCCATGCTCACTGGTGAATCACTTGCAGCCTTTATCGCTGCCCACAACTCAGGAAAGTTTGCAGCCTCTGTTTTAACTGCCGAACACCCAGACCCAACTGGCTATGGCCGCATTATTCGAGATGATTCTGATGAGCTTTTAAAGATTGTTGAAGAAAAAGATGCCACAGATGATCAACGCTTTATCTTTGAAATTAACTCTGGTGTATATGCCTTTGATGGGGCAGCGTTAGCGGCCTCCAGTGGAAAGCTCAATAACTCCAATGCCCAAGGCGAACTCTATTTAACCGATGTTATTGGAATCCTAAAAAGTGAAGGCGCATCAGTTGCAGCAATCATGATTGATGATTTCACTGAAATTCTTGGCGTGAATGACCGAGTTCAATTAGCTGAGTCTGCAGCCCTGCTTCGCGATCGAATTAATGATGGGTGGATGCGCGCGGGTGTAACAATCATTGATCCGACGACTACCTGGATTGATGCAACTGCCACAATTGCTTCAGATGTGACTATTCATGCAGGCAGTGCAATTTATGGAACAACAACTATTGCCCAAGGTGCATCCATTGGACCTCGAACAACGCTTACCAATTGCCAAGTAAAAGAGGGCGCATCAGTACTTGAATCAATCGCTGCAGATAGCGTCATTGGCGAAGGTTCAACAGTTGGTCCATTTACATATTTGCGCCAAGGAACTGTCCTTGGTGATGCAACTAAAGCTGGTGCTTTTGTTGAAATGAAAAATGCAACAGTTGGAACTGGCTCAAAAGTCCCACATCTTTCCTACGTTGGCGATGCCACAATTGGAGAAGGCAGCAATATTGGCGCTGCAACAATCTTTGTTAACTATGACGGGGTAGAAAAGCACCACACCACTATCGGAGATCATGTCCGAATCGGTAGCGACACAATGTTGGTTGCACCACTAACAGTGGGAGATGGGGCATATACCGCCGCAGGATCTGTCATTACTGAAGATGTTCCTGCAGGCGCGATTGGAGTTGGCAGAGCCAAGCAAAAAAATGTATTAGGTTGGGTCATGCGCAAGCGCGCTGGTTCCAAGTCAGCACAAGCCGCCGAAGCTAAAGAGAAGAAGGGCTAATAAATGAGCGAGATCCGTTTATCTTCTGAAAAGAGATTACGTCTTTTTGCAGGCCGCGGATTTCCTGAACTAGCTGATGAAGTTGGATCAGAGCTTGGTATTCCACTTACCCCAACTTCAGCATATGACTTTGCAAATGGCGAAATTTTTGTTCGTTTCGAAGAGTCAGTTCGTGGTTGCGATGCTTTCGTAATTCAAAGCCACACGAATCCAGTAAATAAGCAGATCATGGAACAACTTATCATGGTCGATGCATTAAAGCGCGCATCTGCAAAGCGCATTACAGTTGTTGCACCTTTTTATGGTTATGCACGTCAAGATAAGAAGAGCCGTGGACGTGAACCAATCACTGCGCGATTAATGGCAGATCTTTTTAAAACTGCTGGTGCTGATCGATTGATGTGCGTTGATTTACACACTTCACAAATTCAAGGTTTCTTTGATGGTCCTGTAGATCATCTCTTCGCACTTCCAATGCTGGCTAACTATGTTGGTAGCAAAGTTGATCGCACACGCTTAACAATCGTCTCTCCTGACTCTGGTCGAGTACGTGTTGCAGAGCGTTGGTCAGATCTACTCGGTGGTTGTCCAATCGCATTTATTCACAAAACCCGCGATCCACGCATCCCAAATGAATCATCAACAGGCCGTGTGGTTGGTGATGTTCAGGGACAGACTTGCGTAGTTATCGATGACATGATCGACACTGCAGGCACAATTACTAAAGCAGTCGAAGCTCTTTTTGATGCAGGGGCAGCAGATGTGATTATCGCTGCAACACATGCCGTCTTCTCGGGTCCAGCAGTTGAGCGCCTACGATCATCTCGAGCATCAGAAGTAGTTGTTACAAACACTCTGCCAATCTCAGAGGATCAAAAGTTTGATGGACTCACAGTCCTATCGATTGCTCCACTTCTTGCCCGCGCCATCCGCGAGGTCTTTGAAGATGGATCGGTCACTTCCCTCTTTGATGGGCATTCCTAAGCGGGGATTTGCTTCACATAGCCCCTCGAAGATATTGTTTGCTTCGTTCCGGCGAGGGTAAGAATTTACTTCCGTAATCGACGGCTTAAGGACTTAACTCCTCATCGGAACTTTGTGCAAACACCGAAGTTATCTAGAGGAGATTTAAAATGGCAGAAATCAGCATCAACGGCGTACGTCGTACCGAATTTGGTAAGGGCGCATCACGTCGTGCACGTCGCGATGGTTTGGTTCCTGCCGTCATCTACGGTCACGGTGAAAAGCCACAACACATCACACTTCCAGCACGCGAACTAGGCGTTGCTCTGAAGCAGTCAAACGTATTGCTAGACATCTCAATTGATGGAAAGACTGAACTCACACTTCCAAAGGCAATTGTTCGCCACCCACTCAAGCAAATCCTTGAGCACGTCGATCTAGTTCTAGTTCGTCGCGGTGAAAAGGTTGTTGTTTCAGTTCCTGTTCATGCAATTGGTGAGCACGATCGCGATGGCATCCTTGAGCACGTTCACAACTCAATTGAAGTTCGCGTTGAAGCAACAGCAATCCCAAGCTTCCTAGAAGTTAGTATCGAAGGAATGCACTCTGGTGAATCTCGTTATGCATCAGATGTGAAGCTTCCAGCAGGCGTTGAACTTGAGTCTGATCCAAAGACAATCGTTGTTCACTTGTCTGAGAAGTCCACAGCAGTTGAAGAGGTTGTTGCTCCAGTAGCAGTAGCAACTGAAGCGGCAGCACCTGCAGCAGATGCAGAAAAGAAGGACGCTTAACCCTTACGCTTACCGTTATGACGTGGTTGGTAGTGGGCCTGGGAAATCCGGGCGATAAATACGCTGCCACCCGTCACAACGTGGGCCAGATGGTGATTGATGAATTAGTTCGTCGCCACAACGTTAAATTATCTTCACACAAATCCCGCACACACATCGCAGCTTTTAAGTTAGGTGTTGGTGTTGATGCACACCCAGTGATTGTTGCTAAATCACATTTATTTATGAATGAGACTGGTGGGCCAATTAAAGCTCTTGCTAACTTTTATTCTGTGGAACCACAAAAAATTATTGCGCTTCATGATGAATTAGATATTCCTTTTGCAGCTATCCGCACCAAAATCGCTGGCGGGGACAATGGCCACAACGGTCTTAAATCTATGACTTCAGCTTTTGGCACGGCAGAGTACTACCGTGTGCGCTTGGGTATAGGTCGCCCTATGGGCGAACAAGATCCAGGTGATTTTGTTTTGAAAGCATTTTCAAAAGTAGAACAAAAAGATTTAGGCGAATTTATCGTTCGTGGCGCAGATGTTGTTGAGTCTTTGATTAGTGAAGGTTTAGAGCGAACACAAACTCGTTATAACTCTTAATCAACCTGTATTTCTAAGTCCTGCAGCAACGCCGTTAATGGTGAGCAAGAGTGCTCTGCGCAATAGTGGGTCTGCAGAATCGCCAGCATCGCGCACGCGCTTGAGCAAGTTGATTTGTAGTAAATGAATAGGTGAAAGATAAGCATCACGGACTTGCAATGTACGAGCCAAGATCTCTTGATCTCCCAGTAATGTTTTCTTATTTGTTAATTTGAGGATTTCTTCCACAGTTAAATCAAACTCAGCCTGGATTTGATCGAGGAAATGGTGAAGCTCTTTAGGGACCAATGTTTCAACATAGCGGCGCGCAAGGACTAAATCTGTCTTAGCTAAAGTCATTTCAACGTTGCTAATGAAAGTGTGGAAGAAGTGCCAATCACCGAGCATCTTTTGTAAAACTTCTGTTTTCCCTGCCTCGCGAGCAGCCTTTAATCCAGATCCCACACCAAACCAGCCAGGAACAATCTGGCGTGATTGTGTCCATCCAAATACCCATGGAATGGCGCGAAGTGAACCAAGACCACCGCTTGCATCAGGTCGACGCGATGGACGTGAACCTAAGAAGAGATTTCCAAGTTGTTCCACAGGAGTGGATGCATAGAAATAAGCAGGTAGATCTGGGTGATCAACAAGTGCGCGGTAAGCAGTAAATGAGCGATCACTAATTAATTGCATGCATTCATTCCAGCTTTGAAGATCTGCAATTGATTGGCGAGGTCCACGGTTGAGCACTGTTGCCTCTAATGAAGCGGCCAGAGTTAATTCAATGTTTTCACGGGCAAGAGAAGCTAGTGCGTACTTATCGCTAATTACTTCACCTTGTTCGGTCATTTTGATTTGACCATCAACTGAGCCCCAAGGAAGTGCAACTAAAGCTTCATAAGTTGGTCCACCACCACGACCAACAGAACCGCCGCGACCATGGAACAAACGTAGTTTCACACCGTGCTTTATGGCAATGTCGCGCAAAGATCGTTGGGCTCGGTGGATTTCCCACTGGCTAGTGGCAATACCTGCATCTTTATTCGAATCTGAATACCCCAACATCACTTCTTGGACATCACCGCGTAGTGCCACAAGTGAGCGATAGGCGGGATTACTTAAAAGCTTTTCAAGAATCTCACCTGCTGCTCGCAGTTCTGCAACAGTTTCTAGTAATGGAGCAAAACCAATACGCGCTTTCTTGTTCTTCAAATTCACAAGGCCTGCCTGCTGGGCAAGAACAACGGCAGCGATTAGGTCATCAGCACCCTTAGTCATCGAGACGATGTATGTCTCAATTGCCTGTGAGCCAAAACGATCAATGAGATCTGCAATAGCAAAGAAAGTATCAAGGGTTTTTTGTCCATGGGCATCTAAACCAGTGATATCAAGATTGCTGTCAGCTGCTAAGAATCCAGTGAGGATTTCAAACTTTTCTTCATGTGTTTTTTCGATGTATGCAGCAATACCGGTTGTCTGCGCTAAAGCGTGGTGATGAGCATCAGAGTGCTCACGAACATCCATCGTTGCATGAGTAATTCCAAAGGTTGCAACTGTGCGGATTGTGCGCTCAAGTAGGCCTGTCGCAATGAGTTCACCTTTATGAGCAAAAAGTGAATCTCGCATCAGCATTAAATCTTTAAGAAGCTCATCTGTATCTGCATAGTCCCGATGGGCAACATGTGCCGCACCTTTTGCATGGCGTTCACGAGTTAAGGCAAGGCGATGCACAATTGCTGTGGCCTTTAAGCGATAAGGCTCTTGAGCGTTAAGGCGCAAGAAACGTGGCTCAAATTCGCGGATGTGCTTTAAATCCTGTTCAACTGAAGCAGTCAACTCTGGCGTAGCGCCAATGATTCTTGTTGAGACTGAAAGTACTTGGCGCAGTGAATTCATGGCATCGATTGTTACGCGAATCGCGTGAGCCACCTGTAGAAGCATCGCATCGTTTGTGACTTGTGGGGTCACATTTGGGTTACCGTCTCTATCTCCACCGATCCAGCTGCCAAAAGAAAGCGGGCGTGCTGTCACAGGAACAACAACGTCAATGCGCTTCATTTCACGTGCAAAGTCATTGAGAACTTCAGGAACTGTTTGGAGGAACAAATCATCCAAGTAATAAAGAGCATTCATTGCTTCATCAAGTGGTTCTGGCTGACCCACACGAAGTTCATCGGTCTGCCAGAGCAAATCAATAGTTTCAGCCAGGCGATCTGCTTGAGAAGGATTACGTCCATCTTCTAGTAAATCTGCAACCTGTCCTAATTTACTCAGAACTGAACGACGAGCTGCCTCAGTTGGGTGGGCCGTAAATACAGGACGTACTGACATCTCATCAATCCAGCCAGAAATCTCTTCGCTGTTTAGTTCATGCCCAGGTGTTTGAGATTTTATAGCTGCTTCGATTTTGTCTACAGCGCGTGCTAACCATGATCCGCCATCAGCTCGAGCTTCGGCTAAGACACGTGCGCGGTGCACTTGCTCTGCAACGTTTGCTAAATTGAAATATGTACTAAAAGCACGCACTAACTGCACTGAATCTTCAACAGATAATGATGCAAGTAACTCTTCGCCTTCACCTTCGCGTACTGCTTTGCGCACGTTTTCAACGAGGGCTAAAAGCTCAGGGCCTTCTTGGCGCACAAGTGTTTGACCCAGCAAATCTCCCAGTTTGCGGACATCGCTACGTAAAGCAGCATCATCTGCTGCTACTGCACTGCCAGATCCGTTGGATTTCATTGGGTAATCCTCTCAGGTCGCCGTAGGTGGTGCGAACAAATTAGAATGAATCCATTAGCCCCCTCCCTTTTGGGAACGGGGCCTAACGGCGTTTATAGGGAGGTGTACTTGTGCGTGGCTTAATTTCTTCGCTGCCAACGCAGTTAGAGGCATCTCATATCGTGGCACCTTCACCGACATATCCATTTCTCTTGGCAGCTCGCGCTGCGCATCACCCTTTACTTGTTGTTACAAGTTCTAGCCGCAGCAGTGAGGACCTTGTTAATGAACTTCGCGAGCTACATAACAATGTTTTTGAGTTCCCTGCATGGGAAACCCTGCCACATGAGCGTTTAAGCCCACGAAGTGACACTGTTGCAAAGAGAATTCAAACTCTCTATGAGTTAGAGAAGAAACAATCTGAATTCCCAATAGTTGTTACTCCAGTGCGTGGTGTTATTCATCGAATCATTGCAACTTTGGGTAAGGACGCACTTTTACAGTTAGAAATTGGTAAAGATCAATCTCTGGATAAACTCGTGCGTCACCTTTCATCTCTTTCCTATACACGCACTGATTTAGTTGAACACCGTGGCGAATTCGCAGTGCGCGGTGGAATCGTAGATTTGTTCCTACCGCTTGCAGATTATCCAATCCGTATCGATTTCTTTGGTGATGAGATTGAAGATATAAGCTACTTTGAAGTTGCTAATCAACGCACCTTTAAGCCAGTTGTTGGTGCCATACAGATTTATCCTTGCCGAGAACTTCTCATTACGAAAGAAATTCGACACCGCGCCATTGAACTTATCGACTCTTTACCGGCAGCCGCAGCAGAGCTTCTAGAAAAGATTAGCGAAGGCATGAGTTTTGAGGGCATGGAATCTCTCATTCCCTTGCTTATCGATGAGACTGAAACAATTATTTCTAGAATGCCAGCTAATGCTCAAATTATCTTCATTGACGAAGAGCGGATTAAATCTAGGGCTTCTGATTTACTAGCAACAAATGAAGAATTCTTAAATGCATCGTGGAGTAATGCAGCACATGGGGCAGTGGCGCCTATACACGATGGCTCTGGAACCTATATGTCGTGGGATGAGTTGAGTGCAGAAATTATCGAGCACAAGGTGGCCACAGGTTCCCTCTCACCATATGGCAGCGATTTAGCCGAAGACACAGAGTTCTTAGATTACAACGCGATAGATCCAATGCGCGGGGACATTGAGCGCACTATTGAACAGTTACGAAATGCTGTGGAATCTCATTTCACAGTGGTCTTTGCAACTCATGGTCACGGAATGCTTGAGAGATATGCAGGCATATTTAGGTCTGCAGATTTGCCAGTGCAGATAAATGAGAAGTTACTAGCTACTCCTACAAAAGGTGCAATTCATTTAACAACCTCAATCATTGCTCATGGTTTTGAAAGTGCAGCCCATCAAATCCTGTTCATGACTGAGCGAGATTTAACCGGTAGCAAGGGAAGTATTAAAGATTCAGGGCGCATGCCCACAAAACGAAAGCAATCTATAGATCCACTAGAGCTACGTGCTGGGGATTTTGTTGTGCATGAGCAACATGGAATTGGACGTTATGTTGAATTACTAGAGCGCACAGTTGCTGGAGTGACCCGCGAATACTTAATCATTGAATACGCGCCAGCTAAACGTGGACAACCTGGAGATCGCATATTTGTTCCAACAGATGCACTTGAGCAAGTCAGTAAATATGTGGGTGGTGAAACACCTACCGTGCACCGTATTGGTAGCGGTGAATGGCAAAAAGCTAAGGGTCGGGCACGTAAAGCTGTGCGCCAAATTGCAGGTGAACTCATTCGCTTATACGCAGCCCGCACAAGTTCTCCTGGCTTTGCTTTTTCACCTGATACACCATGGCAGCGCGAATTAGAGGATTCTTTTTCATACATTGAAACTCCCGATCAGTTATCAACCATTAATGATGTTAAGGCAGATATGGAGCGCCCATATCCCATGGATCGCATCATCTGTGGTGATGTGGGTTATGGAAAGACTGAGATTGCAATTCGTGCAGCCTTTAAAGCTGTGCAGGATGGAAAGCAAGTAGCAATTCTTGT
Source organism: Actinomycetota bacterium (assembly GCA_005789205.1). Lineage (GTDB taxonomy): Bacteria > Actinomycetota > Actinomycetes > Nanopelagicales > Nanopelagicaceae > Planktophila. The sequence goes on from SXYM01000046.1 coordinate 27,615, forward strand.
CCCAACAACATTGCTTGTTCAACAACACACAAAGACATTTGCCGAGCGTTATGCAGGTTTTCCATTAAATGTTGCAGGAATGTCTCGCTTTAACAGCGCTAAAGAGAGCAAAGAGGTTATTGATGGCCTTGCTGCGGGAACTGTTGATGTGGTTGTTGGAACCCACCGAATACTTTCCAACGATGTAGCTTTTAAAGATTTGGGTCTTGTTATCGTGGATGAAGAACAACGCTTTGGTGTTGAGCAAAAGGAATCTTTAAAGAAGCTTCGCACCACTGTGGACGTATTAGCTATGTCGGCCACACCTATTCCCCGAACTCTTGAGATGGCAGTAACTGGCATTCGCGAAATGTCTACGATTACTACTCCACCTGAAGAGCGCCACCCAATCCTTACTTATGTGGGACCTGCAGAAGAGGCGCAGATTACTGCAGCTATCCACCGTGAACTCTTACGTGATGGTCAGATTTTCTATTTACATAATCGCGTTGAAAGCATTGATCGCACAGCAGCCAGGTTGCAAGAGTTAGTACCAGAGGCGCGTATTCGCGTGGCACACGGGCAGATGAGTGAAGGCGCACTCGAAGAAGTGATTCTGGCTTTCTGGAACCGTGACTTTGATGTGCTTGTATGCACAACAATTGTGGAGAGTGGCTTAGATATTCAAAATGCCAACACACTTATTGTTGAACGAGCTGACATGTTTGGTCTGTCTCAACTTCATCAACTACGTGGGCGTGTTGGCCGTGGTCGTGAACGTGCATACGCCTATTTCCTATATCCAGCCGACCAACCACTTTCGGAGTTAGCTCATGATCGTTTAACAACTATTGCAGCCAATACTGAGCTGGGTTCTGGAATGCGGGTAGCACTTAAAGATTTAGAGATTCGCGGAGCCGGAAATCTGTTGGGTGGTGAACAGTCTGGCCACATCGCAGATGTTGGATTTGATTTATACATGCGCATGGTGGGCGAAGCAGTGCAAGATTACAAGCAGGGAATTATTGAAACCGAAGAAAAGGTTTCAGAGTGCAAAGTTGAGCTTCCAATCAATGCGCATTTATCCAGTGAGTATGTGCCAGGGGAGAGATTGCGCCTTGATCTCTATCGACGTTTAGCTGATGTTAAAAACCCATTAGATGTTGAATCAATTCGCGCCGAACTACTTGATCGATTCGGAGAATTACCTGAGGAAGCAGTTGCCCTGTTGGGAGTTGCTCAACTTCGTGCACAAGCAAAGATCGCCAAGTTAACAGAGGTAGTTATTCAAGGAAAATACCTGCGACTAGCTCCCTTAACTTTGCCTGAGTCACGTCAGTTACGTCTGTCACGTTTGTATCCTGGTTCACTCTATAAACCGGCTACACGCACCGTTTTGGTTGCATTGGCCAAAGGCCCCGCGTGGAATCCGTCCCAGAATGAGCCTGAGATAGTGGATACTTCTCTTCTGGCCTGGGTCGTTGAGGCTGTTAACCAACTAAGCGAAGCACCGAAAGTGAGTTCATAGTGAAGAAGATTCTGGCCCTCGTTGCCGTTGCAACCACACTCCTACTAACTGGATGTTCCCAAGTTGGTTCTGCAGCAACTTTAGGCAGCACAAAGATTTCACAAGCCACAGTGCAAAGTAGTATTGATGCAATTCTTGTGGCTCGCCAAGGTGTTGACACCTCACAGATGCAAATTGAAACTGGCGAAGTGCTAAATCGCGGTCAGCTACGTTTTCACTTATTAACAGCCCTTCTTCGTGAAGTTGGAAAAGAAATCAAACTTTCAGTCTCAAAGGCAGAGATTGATACTCGCCGCCAGAGCATCATTGATCAAGTTGGTGGAGAAGAAGCACTTCCAAACGCACTTGTTGGTGCAGGAATTGCTCCAAAGGATTTTAATCAATACATCGAAGCGATTTCACTTTCGGACAAGATTAGCCAGGCATTAACAGCTGCAGGAGTAACTGAGGCCGATATGGGAGCACAGATTCAAAAGCTTGTAGTTGCAAAAGCCAAAGAACTGGGCGTGACCGTTAACCCACGTTATGGCAAATGGGATCCAACAGTGGCTGACATTGTTGCCTCAGATGCAGCAGGTAATGCTGTAACCCCAACAGAGTAAAGATTTAGTCGATGACGCAGGGTTCACAGCTTCAACGCTTAGTTGAGGTTATGAACCAACTGCGCTCTCCTGGGGGCTGTCCTTGGGATGCAGAACAAACACATGAGTCACTTCTTAAGTATCTTTTAGAAGAGTCCTATGAATTTGTCGATGCTGTAGCAGGTGGAGATCGCGTTGAAATGCGCGAAGAACTCGGCGATGTATTACTACAGGTTTATTTCCATGCACGTATCGCCCAAGAACATCCAAGTGATCCATTTTCAATTGAAGATGTGGCTCAAGGCATCGCTGATAAGTTGATTAGGCGCCATCCCCACGTCTTTGCTGGAGTTGAAGTCAAAACTTCAGAAGATGTTTTGCAAAACTGGGAAGATATTAAAAAGAAAGAAAAGGGCCGCACGTCAGCCCTTGATGGGATCGCTATGGCGCAGCCAGCATTACCTTTAATTGAAAAGCTTTTATATCGCGCCGAAAAATACAACGTTGATCTGCACACCCCATCGTTTGCTGACATGAGTGGGGATGCTGATGAAGGTGCCGTGGGAGCTGCGTTACTGGCCGTTATTGCATGGGCCCACGCCAATGGAATAGATGCTGAGGCGGCGCTACGCAAAGAGGCGTTGAAGTTAAGCAAACAAGTGAGCGCTATCGAGGCACGGTAGGATTAGTCCAGTAAAGATTGTGCGATTTCAGCGTTGAGGTCTACGGCACAAATTGTGTAAGTGACGAAGGAGAAACTCAATGGCAATAATCGAAGCTCTCGGAGCTCGTGAAATTCTAGACTCCCGTGGAAACCCAACGGTTGAAGTCGAAATCCAATTAGAAGATGGAACACAAGCACGGGCTGCAGTTCCAAGTGGTGCATCAACAGGTGCATTTGAAGCCGCAGAGCTTCGAGATGGTGGAAAGCGCTATCTAGGAAAAGGTGTTGAAAAGGCAATCGCATTTGTTAATGATGAAATTGGACCAGAGATTATTGGCTTTGATGCCCAAGATCAGCGCCTAATTGATGAGGCAATGATTACTTTAGATGGGACAAAGAACAAATCACGCATGGGTGCAAACGCAATCCTTGGTGCTTCACTAGCAGTTGCTAAAGCATCTGCTGAATCTGCCGATCTTTCACTCTTTCGCTACTTAGGTGGACCAAATGCACATGTACTTCCTGTGCCAATGATGAACATTCTCAATGGCGGTGCACATGCTGATACAAACGTAGATATTCAAGAGTTCATGATTGCTCCAATTGGTGCACCCACATTCCGCGAATCACTTCGCTGGGGTGCTGAGATTTACCACGCACTCAAATCAGTTCTTAAAAAGCGTGGCCTAGCAACTTCAGTTGGTGATGAAGGTGGTTTTGCGCCTAACCTTGAGAGCAACCGCGCAGCGCTTGATCTCATTCTTGAGGCAATTGAAATCGCAGGATTCAAGCCAGGCAAAGAGATTGCACTTGCAATGGATGTTGCTGCAACAGAGTTCCACGACAAAGGCAAATACACATTTGAAGGTGCCTCAAAGACTTCTGCAGAGATGATTGCCTATTACACCTCACTCGTTGATGCCTACCCAATTGTTTCAATTGAAGATCCACTCAATGAAGAAGACTGGGCTGGCTGGAGCGATATGACTAAGAGCCTAGGCTCACGCATTCAAATCGTGGGAGACGACCTCTTTGTTACTAACCCAGAGCGTCTTGCCCGCGGAATCGCAGGCGGAACAGCAAATGCTCTACTTGTTAAGGTCAACCAGATCGGAACGCTCACAGAAACTATTGATGCAGTTGAGATGGCACACCGTGCTAACTACCGCTCAATGATGAGCCATCGTTCAGGTGAAACTGAAGACACAACAATTGCTGATCTAGCTGTGGCACTTAACTGTGGACAGATTAAGACTGGTGCACCTGCACGTACTGAGCGCGTTGCTAAGTACAACCAACTACTACGCATTGAAGAAGAGCTTGCTGAGGGCGCACGTTATGCCGGCAGAGATGCTTTTCCACGCTTTAAGGCATAAGTGATTTTGTGGCGCGTCGACAATTAAATTTTAGACGTCGACGTAATTCGGGACGTGCATTGGCGTTATGGACAATATTTTTTGTATTGGCTCTAGCCATTGCACCTCCTGTAAAGAACTACTTCACCCAGCGGGCTCAAATCAGTGCGCTGAAATCACAATTGGCTTCAGATAACAAAGCGCTAGAAGCCGCGCGCCAAGAACTTCTGTTGTGGCAAGATCCTGAATACATTAAGTCTCAAGCCCGTGAGCGTTTGCACTTTGTTTTACCAGGTGAGCGTCAATACATAGTGACAGAAAATGGAACTGCATCAAATACAGATGAGGGCACTAAGGTGGCTAACTCCCTAACAGATGGACAACCTTGGTATTCAAGGCTTATTGCATCCATCACAGAAGCGGGCTAATCCTTTGCGCGAAGTAACACAAGCAGATTTAGATTGCATTGAAATTCAATTAGGTCGCACACCTCGTAACGTTCATGCAATTGCTTACCGCTGTCCATGTGGCAAACCTGCAGTAGTTGAAACACCGCCGCGCCTTGCCGATGGCACACCTTTCCCAACTTTCTATTACGCAACCTGCCCGCGTTTAACTGCAGCAATTTCAACCCTTGAAACAACGGGCTTAATGGGTGAGATGAATGATCGATTAGAAATTGATGCAGAGTTAGCAGGGGCCTATCACGCAGCTCATGATGACTACATTGCAGCGCGATCAGCACTTGGGATTGATGTTGCTGAGGTAGAAAATGTCTCTGCAGGCGGAATGCCAACGCGCGTTAAATGCCTGCATTCTCTTATCGCGCACTCACTTTCAGCTGGTTCAGATGTGAACCCATTAGGCGATGAAGCTTTGGCAAAACTACCCAAGTGGTGGGAAGGCAATCCATGCGAGTAGCAGCCATTGATTGCGGCACTAACTCAATTCGCTTGCTGATTGCAGATATTGAGGGCGCGAGCTTTCGTGAAGTTCTGCGCACGATGGAGATTGTCCGCTTGGGTCAAGGTGTTGATGAGACCGGGCAGTTCCACCCAGATGCAATCACTCGCACATTGGCAGCCGTCGATAAATTTGCTGGAGAGATTGCAAAGCGCGGCGTTGAGAAGATTCGTTTTTGTGCAACTAGTGCAACACGCGATGCAACAAATCGTCACCTCTTTGTTGATGGAGTGCGCGAACGACTAGGGATTGAACCTGAAGTAATTAGTGGGGATGAAGAAGCAGCACTTTCTTTTGCTGGAGCAATCCAAGATTTTCAAGCATCCGATGGTCCTTTTCTTGTCGTTGATATTGGCGGCGGATCAACTGAGTTTGTCTTTGGCACAACAAGTGTTGAATCTGCCAAGTCAGTCAACATCGGTTGCGTGAGAATGACTGAGCGTCACTTTGCACATGATCCCGCAAAACAATCACAAGTCGATGCAGCACGGGCCGACATTATTGAGGCGATTGCAAAGGCTGCCAGCATCGTTCCAATTACAAAAGCCAAGACCTTAATCGCAGTTGCTGGCACAGCAACCACAGTTGCAGCTGCTGCATTGAACTTATCTGAATACGATCGCTATGCAATTCACTTATCTCGAATCAGTACCGAGCAAGTTCATGAAACATCACAACTGTTTTTAACCAACACCCGAGTCGAACGTTCAACCCTTGGTTATATGCACCCAGGTCGAGTGGATGTAATTCCTGCAGGTGCATTAGTTCTTTCAGAGATCATGCGCGCAACAGGGGCAAGTGAATTCGTGGCATCTGAATCAGATATCTTGGATGGAATTGCCCGTTCATTAGCTGGAATGAGCGATTAGAAAAGCAGGGTAGATTTACCCCTTGCACGTGGCCCCGATAGCCCAATGGCAGAGGCAGAGGACTTAAAATCCTCCCAGTGTGGGTTCGACCCCCACTCGGGGCACCACCTTCGCATAGCCCGGGAATCTTCTAGGCCCTAAACTTGTTATGCACGACAACCACCAGAGGTTCTGGTGGCACTACAAAAGGAGAGAAAAGATATGCGCAGTTCAAACCCTGTTTTAGGACGGGCGTTTAATCAGCGTGGATACGCTGCATTTGATCCGAGCACAATTAACTCAGACCCAGCAGCGATGGAAGATCTTTATAACGCACCAGCTGCATCTTCGATGCGAACAGGTCGCATGACGATTGACGATGTTGTCACTCGCACAGGAATTTTATTTGCTGTTTTAGTTTCCGTTGGCGCAGTTGCATGGACACTTAACCTTGGCGGTGGGGCAATGTTGCTCGGTGTCCTTGGTGGTTTCGCACTTGCCATGGTCAATACCTTTAGCAAAACCGTTAAGCCTGCGCTAGCAATTGCATATGCAGCTTTTCAAGGTTTAGCACTTGGAACAATTAGCAACATCTACAACTCTGCATATGCAGGAATTGTTAGCCAAGCAATCATCGTAACTATCTGTGCATTCACAGGAATGCTCTTTGCTTATAAGAGCGGGCGCATCCGTGTGACACCTAAGTTCACTAAGGTGCTCATGACTGCATTGATCGGTTACTTAGTACTAGCACTGCTTTCATTTGTTGGTTCATTCTTTGGTGCAAGCATCTATAACATCGGTGGTCTTGGTTTAATCATGGCTGCAGGTGGAATGGTTCTTGCTAGCTTCTTCTTGATTCTAGATTTTGATCAGATTCAAAAGGGAATCAATGCCGGAGCACCAGAATCAGAGTCATGGCGTGCTGCTTTTGGTTTGATGGTCACAATTGTGTGGCTATATCTTGAAGTTCTGCGTCTGCTTTCAATCTTGCGCGGCAACGACTAATTACAGATCTTCATCGAGGGGCCTCAGGTTTTTAACCTGGGGCTCTTCGACATTTCTAGTCTCTGGTATTTGATAAACCAAGACAAGTGCAATAACAAAGATGGCAGCCGACATGCCAAATGCTGCGCGATAAGAAAAGAGATCTGAAACTGCGCCAATAATAATTGGTCCAACCATCATTCCAGCATCACCTGCCATCTGGAAAATAGCAATGACCTTGCCACCTTTGCCCTTAATAACATCGCCCACAATGCTGGCTGGAGTGATTGAAATAAAAGCACCGCCAAATCCAAGAACTGCCATTGCCAGCAAATACATCCAGACGTTAACTGAGAATGTAAGTAAGAGAACTCCGAGTAAAACTACTTGCGCACCGATTATTGAAGCAGCACGCCGCCCCTTCTCATCTGAATATCTACCAGCTCGCAGCAGTATTGCACCTTGAATAACTGCAGATACTGCAAGACCATAACCAACTATTGCTGTCGTGGAGTTCAACTCTTCTGTAACAAAGACTGGCAATATTGATGCACGAAGACCAAAAAACACCCAAGTACCAATAAAAGTAAGCACAAGTGCGATTCGATAGGGTTTCATCACTAAGGCTTCACGCACAGTTGTGTGGTCTGATGTATCCACACTTTTATCAACTTTGCCGATTTTATCGCCCTTGAGGAAAAAGTGTGCAACTGTTCCAGAACAGATAAGCATTCCTGAATAAACGAAGAATGGTGCACGAAGTGAAATAACTGAGAGCAAGCCACCAATTGCAGGACCTGCGATACCACCTAAAAGAAATGAACCTTGATAGACCGATTGTGCTCGCCCACGATTAGCATCATCTACAGATCGCATAATCACAGAACCTGCGGCCACTGAAAACATTGATGAACCAAGGCCTCCAGCAGCACGGAAAATAAGAAGCTGTTCATAGCTTTGTGAGAGGCCAGATAAAAATGTAAAGAGTGCAACCATGAATACGCCAGAGGAGAACACTGCTCTCTCACCAAATTTATCTACCAAAGTGCCAGAGATTAATCCAGAGGCAAAGCGAGTAATCGCAAAAGCAGAAACCATTAGGCCAATTGCTGCGTTGTTTACCCCAAAAGATTTAGCAAAAACTGGGATTGCCGGTAATACGATGCCAAACCCAACGGCAACAAAAAAGGATGCAGCAATAAGTATGGATACTTCTCTCGGCAGATCTTTAAATGGAGATTGCATTAACCCAGTGATTCTCCAGCTGCATCTTCACGTGCTGCGGCGAAGTCCTGAGAAGTGCGAAGGGGTGTCTCGCGCAACATAAATGCCAGCAATAATCCCAGGGCCGTTATAGGAGCTGCCGCATAGAAGACGATGTGAAACGAGTTCACGAAAGCCTCAAGTGCACTCTGTTTAATTACTGGTGGGAATGTTTCCAACACTGCTGTATTAGTTGTTAGTACTTCTAGCTGAGCTGTGTCAAAGCCAGCAAGTGCGCTTGGATTTGTTTTGGCTAACTCTCCAAAACCTGAAGACATATAGTGCACAACGCGGTTAGTCAAGATACTTCCAAAGGATGATCATGATTTCCTCATGGGTGTGGGCCTTAGCTGATGCATTTATTGGGGAGTTTTTGGGCATAAGGGTAAGATTAGCGGGTGAAGTCAGTAATAGCCGAACATCTAGTCAAGACCTATCGCAACGGCGAGGTCAAAGCATTAGATGATCTCTCTCTTGATGTTGAAGAAGGCACAGTTTTAGGCGTATTAGGCCCAAATGGTGCAGGTAAAACAACAACTGTGAGAATTCTCGCAACGTTGTTAAAACCTGATTCAGGTATTGCAACTGTTGCAGGAATCGATGTAGCCAAGCATCCTGACAAAGTACGTGAATTAATTGGTTTATCAGGTCAATATGCAGCTGTTGATGAGACATTAACTGGCTGGGATAACTTAGTGATGTTTGGTCGTCTCTACCATTTAGGCAAATTAACCTCCATTAAACGTGCTGATGAATTACTTGAGAGATTCTCACTCACTGATAGCGCTCGCCGTCCCATCAAGACTTATTCAGGTGGAATGCGCCGCCGTTTAGATTTAGCAGCATCTTTGATTGTGCAACCAAAAGTTCTCTTCCTTGATGAACCAACTACAGGCCTTGATCCACGTGGTCGCCAAGAGATGTGGGGAGTTATTCAAGAGCTAGTTAAAGGTGGCGTAACACTTCTACTTACCACCCAATATCTTGAAGAAGCAGATCAATTAGCTGATGAGATCGCTGTGATTGATCATGGAAAAGTAATTGCCCGTGGAACTTCAGATGCATTGAAAAAACAGGTGGGTGGAGAACGTCTAGAGATTACCGTCGAGAACACTGACATCACCAAAACTCAAGAGATTGTTTCTCGAATCAGCACAAGTGCAATTCATACTGATGTGCGCACAATTTCAGCACCTGTTTCAACTGGCTCCATTGCTCTCATGGAGGCGTTGCGCGCTCTGGATGAGGCGAAAATTCATCCCCTTGATATTGCTCTCAAGCGCCCTTCACTAGATGATGTGTTCTTATCTCTTACCGGCCACGTGGCAGAAGAGGAAGTAATTGCCCAGCCCGTAAAGAAAAAGAGAGGGGGCAAGAAATGAAACACGTCATCAGCGATGTCATGACAATAACTAAGCGGCAACTGCTCCAGCTTGCCCGAATCCCTGAACTTCTAGTTTTCTCAACGATTCAGCCAGTGATGTTTGTACTTCTTTTTCGCTTTGTATTTGGCGGCTCTATTGAAACCGGTCAACCCGGTGGTTATGTCCAACTTCTGATGCCTGGAATCTTTGTTCAGACCGTTGCATTCACCTTGGCTGCAACAGCAGTTGGTTTAGCTGAAGATATGAAAAAGGGCCTCATCGATCGTTTTAGATCTTTGCCAATTTCAAGAGGCGCAGTAGTTATTGGTCGCACCTTTGGCGATGCACTTTTAAATATTCTTGTCTTAACTGTTATGGCAGCTGCTGGATATGCCGTTGGCTGGCGTCCAACATCAGGAGGGCTTTCTATATTTGCAGCTTTCTTATTCCTGTTTATGTTTGGTTATGCCCTTTCATGGATTGGCATCTATGTGGGATTAGCCGTTAAAGAGGCTCGAACTGTGCAAAGCGTGGGCTTCTTAGTTACTTTCCCACTGACATTTCTTTCAAATGCCTTTGCACCAACTACCGGGATGCCTAAAGCGCTGCAGTACTTTGCGGAATGGAACCCTGTTTCAACAATGGTTGCAGCTTGCCGTCAGCTATTTGGTCTGAAAAATGAGTTTGGGGCAACAGCTAGCTCTTGGCCAAGCCAGCACCCACTAGAGACATCATTGCTCTATATGTTTTTGCTGATGGCGATATTTATCCCACTCAGTATTAGAAAGTATAAAAATACTTCTAATTAAGAGTAAAACTCGGCAGCTTTAATTACTACCTTAATCTCACGTCCGTTAGGTGCGGTGTATGAAACGCTCGCACCGATCTCTGCGCCCATCACTGCAGCACCAAGTGGAGATTTCTCGCTATAAACATCGAGATCTCCGGATGCAATCTCACGTGAGCCCAAAAGAAACTTCATTTCATCTCCAGCAATCTCTGCTGTAACAACCATACCCGCCCCAACTTTGCCATCGGCAGCAGCAGGTGGAGTTCCAATGTGAGCATTTTCTAACATCTGCTTGAGCTGGCGGATACGCGCTTCCATCTTGCCCTGCTCATCGCGGGCTGCGTGGTAACCACCGTTTTCTTTTAAATCACCTTCAGCACGCGCCGCTTCAATCTTTGCTGTGACATCTTTGCGGCCATGTTGTTCTAGGTATTCTAATTCGGCGCGCAAACGATCTGCAGCTTCCTGCGTTAACCATGTTTGTGCGCTCATAAGTCGTAAAGGTACTAGGTAGGTGTAGTTGCCTACAACTTATTTAATACGGCAGGCAACCACATCAGCATTAACGCCTTGGCTACGCGTAGGAATCTCAGTGTTTTTCTGCACGACTGCAAGACCAGGCCCGATTTCATCCTCAATCTGCCCAACGACAGTTTTATCGTAATCTCTGGCAACCAACGTGCATGTTAAAACCTGGTCTTTATCTTTTCTGACTACTTCATATCTAATAGACATTTTGCGATCAGTTGTGGCAGTAAATGAAATAACTGAGGAACGGATCTCCGGGTTTGAATGGTGAAGACCTACCCACACCAGCCAGCTGATTCCTATAGATGCAATAACTGTGGCCGGGAGCACCCACCCCTTGGTTGGGCGCACGCCGTAGCGATCCTCGTAAGAGAACTGCGAGCCTAATTGCATGACATGATTATGCCATGCAAAAAAACTTTGAGATGAGTGTTGCCGGCTCTTTAACGATTTCGATTCTAATTATCGCTGTAGTTTTCTTGATGCGCAGTTTCTATAAGCGCTTTATGGGTGTTGATCGAAGCGATGACGGCGCAGACCAGTAACTCTCTTCTTTCCAAAATAGCTCAAGGCTTTGCAGTCCTGCTTGTAGTAGTCATCTTTTTCGCACTTGGCCTGTGGCAGTTAGATAGAGCAAAAGCATTAAAGGAAAGTTTGGTAACAGCGACTCAAGTGGATGCAAATATCGTGCCACTGACATCTATTGCCACCGCAAGGCAGCCCCTGCAGCCAGAGGCTTTTAATCGGATGGTGCAGATTTCAGGAAACTATGTCGCAACTTATAGAGCACCTAACCAATCCGATGGTGATGGCAAGGTCAGTGATTGGGAAGTTGGCTTGCTGCAAGTTGGCACCAATCAAGGGATTTTGGTTGTGAAAGGTTTGTGGTCTGAGCGATTGTTTAACCCAGATGTTTCAATGGCCATGGTTATAGATATCAAGGGGCAGTTACTTGCTTCCCAATCCGAAGATCGTTTTATCAATGGAGATGGTGCGATTTCGCGCCTAGATAGTTCAGTGATTGTGGGATTGACTGTTTTAGATTTATTTGATGGTTATGTGATGGCAGTTTCTGAATCACGCAAAGGCACTGAATTAACTCGCCAGCGCCTGAGCCCAGAGAAGCTCACTTCTAAAATCCCAGGCTATTACTGGCAACACATCTCTTATGTGGTGATCTGGTGGCTCATGGCAGCGGTGGTGCTTTACCTTCCCTTTTATCGCCGTAGAGTTAAGCCATGAAATCAAGCCTTGTGCGTTTTCGAGTAATGGCCATTATTGCTGGCGTTATGTCCTTACTTTTGTGGTTTGTAGATCTGCCCGTGGCATATCTATTTAATAACCCAGAGTGGAAGGCTGCAGTTGCCTGGATTCCATTTGTTCACGGATGGGTCTATTTCGCATACGTGATTGTGGCTCTTCAATTTTCAGTAAAGGCCAAGTGGCCAATACGCAAGATTCTCGGGCTTCTTTTGGCCGGCACACTTCCAGTTGCCTCACTGATTGCAGAACGTCGAGTTGTTCGCCGTTATTCGTAAAGTTATAAAGTCTGCGCTCTATCCGCTCTATGAATGGCGGTTGGTTCGAGCTTTAGATTTCACTAAGACCCCGCACCATGTTGGCGTGATCCTTGATGGCAATCGCAGGTGGGCAAAAGCCAATCCCAGCTATAGCGATCCCAATGGTCATAAAGCCGGGGCCCATAAAATCATTGAATTTTTGGGTTGGTGTGATGATGCCGAAGTTCGAGTTGTAACGTTGTGGTTGCTATCAACTGATAACTTCAAAAGAAGCTCTGATGAGATTGAAGAGCTGCTCAAGATTATTGGCGACACTGTTGATGAACTAGCGGCAACGGGCCGTTGGAACATTAAAGCTGTCGGCGCGCTAGATCTCTTGCCACCTTGGCTTTCAGAAAAACTAGCTGGGCTAAAGCCCATCCGAAATGATGGCGTGGAAGTAAACGTGGCTATTAGTTATGGGGGCCGGCGTGAAATTGTTGATGCCGTGAAGTCATATCTTGGCGAAGAAGAAAAGTCAGGCCATTCTCTTAATCAAGCTAAAGAGAATTTGACTGCAGATGAGATTTCTAAGTTTTTATATACCGCAGGCCAACCAGATCCAGAGCTGCTCATTAGAACATCTGGAGAACAACGCCTTGGGGGATTCCTTTTGTGGCAAAGCGCGCTATCTGAGTTCTACTTCTGTGAGGCGTATTGGCCAGATTTTCGCCGGGTGGATTTCTTGCGTGCTCTTCGTGCCTACTCACTACGACAACGCCGTTTCGGCAGTTGAGATTTTCGCCTAAAACTTCTACAAGATTTAACTTTTTCAAGGCGCGTGTTGCCACAGAGTTAGCCTCAAGGTGTTCTACCTTTTTACATATCCGAAGCAACATCCCACTAGTACAACTAAAAATGAGGAGTCCAGCCATTGGCTGCTAAGAGTCAAAGCTCTAGAAAGACTTTTGTTTTAGATACCAGCGTTTTATTAGCTGATCCTGGCGCCCTGCACAGATTTGCCGAACATGAAGTAATCATTCCTATCGCTGTTATTGGCGAACTTGAGACCAAACGCGATCACCCAGAATTGGGCTACTTTGCCCGCGCAGCTCTGCGTGCTTTAGATGATCTTCGCATTACCCATGGCCGACTCGATCAGGCGTTGATTGTGACACCTGACGGTGGAACGCTTTCTGTGGAACTCAACCACACCGACCTCTCCACTCTGCCCCATGGCTTTTTGCGAGATGGCACCAATGACTCTCGAATTTTGGCCATAGCAAAGAACTTAATGTCAGATGGCAAGAATGTTGTTTTAGTTACAAAGGATTTACCTCTTCGCGTTAAAGCATCATCTGTTGGTGTTGAGGCCCAAGAGTATTTGGCAGAACTTGTTGCTAATAGCGGATGGACTGGAATTGAAGAGTTAACCGTTGGCTCATCAGTTATTGATGATTTGTACTCCTCCGATAGAGCAGACCATGAAGCCGCCCATAGTCTGCCTATTCACACGGGAGTTATTTTGCATTCAGACCGTGGCAGCGCCCTGGCCCGGGTAAGCGCTGATAAACAGTTGCAGTTAATTAGGGGAGACCGCTCAGCTTTTGGTTTGCATGGGCGAAGCGCTGAGCAGCGCATTGCGTTAGATCTGCTTTTGGATGACTCCATTGGAATCGTTTCTATGGGCGGACGGGCTGGAACTGGTAAGTCGGCGTTGGCGTTGTGCGCAGGTCTTGAAGCAGTGATGGAAAAGCGTATCCATAAAAAGGTAGTTATCTTCCGTCCTCTCTATCCCGTGGGCGGTCAGGAACTTGGATACTTACCAGGCAGTGAGGGCGAGAAGATGTCGCCCTGGGCCCAGGCAGTCTTTGACACTTTGGGCGCACTTGTTAGCCAGCCAGTTATTGATGAGATCGTGGACCGGGGTTTAATTGAGGTGCTACCTCTGACCCACATCCGCGGACGATCCCTTCATGACTCCTTTGTCATCGTCGATGAAGCGCAGTCTTTGGAGCGCGGAGTTCTTTTGACCGTGCTCTCTAGAATCGGCACCGCCTCAAGGGTGGTTTTGACCCATGACATCGGCCAGAGGGACAACCTTCGAGTCGGTCGCCATGACGGTGTGGTGGCAGTTGTTGAAACTTTGAAGGGCCATCCACTCTTTGCCCACGTGACCCTGACTCGTAGCGAGCGCTCGCCGATTGCAGCCCTTGTGACCGAGATGCTGGAGGGTCCATTACCGGGCTAAAAGAAAATCACAGTCACATTTAGGGCAATTCGGACATTCCCCTAAGTGACCTGCGGTTTTACCCCATCCACACCTAAAGATTTTCTGTGAATCTGCGACTTAGGCCTAGTTAGATTTGCCGATGTCAGTCCTAGGCGCCACTCTAAAGCCATTCCCCGTTAGTTATGAAGCCTCAAATCGAGGCTGATGGCTTGCGGTGGCGTTGATGCGGGTGAGAGATAAGGAGTAGAGCTATGGCGATCAAGCGCAAGAGTATTGCGATCTGGAGCATCGTTGCCTCCATGCTCTTTTTATCCTCGGCCCTGCCAAACGCTTACGGTCTGGAATTTCCTATGACCTCTACCGTTGAAATTCAAGGCGATGCAACAGCCCTAGCCTCTGCCGCCACTCCCATCGATAGCGCTGCAGCTTTATACGGCTCAATCAGTTTGGCTTCGACATCAGTGGGCGCAGTGTTCTCTTCAGATTTAGCTCTGGTTTCATCGATTAGCGCTTCAGTTGAAATGGCCCGCACCCCCGAGGGAGCTAAAGAAGTAGCTGAGATTATTTTGACCCAGGAATATGGATTCAGCCAATCTCAGTTCGAATGTTTGGACTCGCTCTGGACTAGAGAGAGTCATTGGAACTACAAGGCCCACAACTATCGCTCAGGTGCTCATGGAATTGCTCAAGCTCTTCCAGCTGAGAAGATGAGTGTGGTGGGAACGGACTGGCGCACAAACCCAGTAACTCAGATCCGTTGGGGAATTCGCTACATCACCATGCGCTATGACACTCCATGCAAGGCCTGGTCATTCTTTAAATCTAGGAACTACTACTAAGGCTTAGTTCCAATAGTTAATGGCTTTGAAGTTTCGGCAAAGAAATCATTTCCTTTATCGTCCACCACAATAAATGCTGGGAAATCCACTA
>SXYM01000047.1 GCA_005789205.1 Actinomycetota bacterium
ATGTGAGGTCGCACTTGAAGATTTCTTCTTCGTCATTGGGGTCGCTAAATTCAACCCAATCACGCGCAAACCCAGGGTTTAATTCAGACATAGTCGCAGAGCCTACAGGCATAAAGGTAGGCTTGTTACATGAATCAAGTTGGAGTAATTGGGGCAGGAGTAATGGGCGAAGCCCTTATTGCTGCGTTGATTTCTTATGGCACTGCGCCAGGTTCCATCACAATCTCTGAAAAGCGCAAAGACCGAGCTGATGAACTACGCACGCGCTATGGAATCAAGGTTGAAGATGTAGTAACTAATGTTTCAAAAGCTGATGCGCTCTTACTCGTTGTTAAGCCTCAAGATATGGCTACAGTCCTTGATGAAATTAAGGGATCAATTAATAAATCAGCGGTAGTCATCACATTTGCAGCAGGCAAGAAGATCTCATTCATTGAACAAGGACTTGGGACGGGTAATCCAGTTGTTCGCGTAATGCCAAATACTCCAACTTTGGTTGGAGCTGGAATGGCCGCAATCTCAATGGGAGCAGGCGTAAGTGCAGATCAATCTAAATTTGTCTTAGGCTTTCTGGCTGCAACTGGCAAAGTGATTGAAGTGAGTGAAGATCTTCAAGATGCTGTCACTGCAACAAGTGGTTCAGGGCCTGCCTATTTCTTCAGATTCGTTGAAGCAATGGTTGATGGTGCTAAAGCCCTTGGATTATCTGATGCTGATGCAACAGCTCTTACGGTTCAAACGATTGTTGGCGCAGCCAAATTGCTGGATGAATCAGGAAAGAGTGCAAAAACCTTGCGTGAAAATGTCACAAGCCCAAATGGCACAACTGCAGCGGCACTTGCCTACTTTGAATCACATCAACTGGGAGATGTTGTTGCACAAGCTATGAAAGCCGCGCGCGATCGCTCGCAGGAATTAGCGTGAAACGCCTACTTTCACTTGTTGTAATTTCCACTCTTTTCTTCACACCACTAGCGAACGCAGCACCTAAAAAACCTCTCGTTAAGTCGCTGAAATTACTCACAACAATTGCATCCGTTGATGAGTTTTCTGGAGTGGTTGCTTCAGGGCGAACCATCATTGTTTATGGCAATAAAGGTGATAAATCATTTGCTAAAGCCCTGGATATAGCTGGAAAAGAGCTCTGGAATGTGGAGTTAGATAATGCTTCACCATCTGTAGTAACCGCGGCGGCAGTTGATAGCAATGGAGATATTTGGCTTGCAGGTTCGACTTCATTAGCACGAGCAACGCCTGCACCTTCTCCTACAGTGACTGCACTTAATCCAGATAAAATCCTTCCTGTTACCGATATTTTTAGCGCTGATCTTGATGCTTATTCACTTTGGTCCCTTAATCCAACTACTGCGTCACTTACTCAATACACGTTGCAATTAAGTGCACCGATTTTGGTTAATTCCATAGCGGTAGACAAAAATGGAATCACTGCCGTTGGAAGTTCAGGCACCATTATTAATTCAGATTTAGCAGGAAAAATTGTTAAGCCCATTAAGGTTGGTACAGAAGCAACTGTTTTCGAGTCAGTTGTTAAGCATGCAGATGGATCCTTAACGGTAGTTGGATCAAGTGCTGAAATATTAGGTGGTAAAAAACTTGTTGGAAAAGTTGATGGAGTGATTATCAAGGTTTCGAAGGTGGGCAAGGTTGTTTCAGTTGTGCGAAGTAGTGCACCTAAAGCATCAAGAAACTGGTTGAGTGCAACTAATTCGCTTTTGCTAGGCGGGGAAGTAATTATTGGACCAAAGGTTGAAAGCGCAATCACTAAGTTTTCAAGTACTTATGCTCCATCGTGGACGTATAGGTTTGCTTCATCAGGTAAGACACTAACTGCAGGATCAACATTTGCATTTTTTCAATCAAAAGGTGCGATTGCTCAACTAGCCAATTGGGCACCTAAGAGCGCGCAAGCCTTACTTCTAACCTTTGATGCCAAAGGTGTCATTACCGCCGCCCACAGCGCCCCAGCCGAGCAAAAAGAAGTACTAGGACTCTACCTTTCCAAGGATTTGGGTCCTTTGTGTATCACTTCAAGCGCAGAAACCGTTTCGATTTTTACCCTCAACTAGAGGTAACCTAACTCCCTCAGCAATAACGATTCAAGAAATGAGAGCGTGACATATGGGTTCCGTAATTAAAAAGCGACGTAAGCGCATGGCGAAGAAGAAGCATAAAAAGCTTCTCAAGAAGACTCGCATTCAGCGCCGTAACGCTAAATAGTAATTACGGTTTTAGTAAGGCCAGCTTTCCATTAACCGTGGCAAGCACATACTTAATTTTATTTACAGTCACCCAGGTACTCTGAGTAGGTTCAGAGCCTTGGGTGCTTCTAATTAAACTGATTGCAGCTTGTCCAAGATTTTTCTTAGTTGTATCAACGGAACACAGACGCTCTTGGCAGTTGAACAAAATTGTCTTTCCATCGGTGGATAAGTACTCACCAGGTGTTCCAAAGTTCTCAGTCGTAATTCTTGAAATCTCAAGTGGTTTGCTCAACATCGCCCAGCGCAGTTGGTTGGGCTTTGGGAATGTCGCTACAGAGGTTGCAAGCCAGGTAATCAATACATCCCCATTTACCTTAGACATTGCAACGTCGTAGCCAAAGACAGATGCTTCATCAGTTGCGATATCAAGGGTTTGATAGCTCCAGGTATTTGCATCACTTCCGGTTCGAGTTGCTACACGGATTGCCCCAGAAGTTATCTCTTTCTTTTGATTCATTGAAACAACAGAGTCGTAGGCGACATAGGTTTTAGCTCCATCAAATAGTGCTTGAAGATGGAAGCCAACGTCACCTGTTGTGCGACCATCAGTTTTACGGTCTCCATCAACCATTTCATAGGTCCAGTCAGAAGTTTTAACCTTCACTGCACCTAATAAAACACCTTGGCTTTCATCACGATAGAAAACTTGAATGGCTGAGGCTGATGCCACACAAGCATTTGAAACGCTTACATCACTTGATGTGCGCACACGCACAGGATCTGAATAGTCATTAACAGATAGACCATCACCATCGACTACATTAAATACAAAGCTCTTACCGTTATATGAGGCATATCGCAGATCTTTATCAGTTGTATCGCTATAGAAAAGGTGCAGTGTTTGCTTCTTACCGCTTCCATTAACGCACATTGAAATTTTGCCAGCAATTGGGTGCGAGGTACGACCGTTTGTGCCGCCGGCACCATCCACAGTTACTTTCTTCCATACTTTGCCATCGTAAATTGCTAGTTTTAAATCACCGCTCTTGGTGTCGGTATATGCAACCGTCGGTTGGCCATTGAAAACTATGCTTGAAACAGATTTTCCATCTGCAGTTGTATCAATAACTGAGCTTCTCCAGCCGGCTTGTGGCGTGATTGCCTTACTTGTTACAGCAGTTGAAATACCAAAGGAGTTCTTTGCAACAACAGTGAAGGAGTAAGAAAGTCCATTTTTTAATCCTGTAATTACAACTGGGCTAGAAGTAGTTTTCTTCTCAACTCCCGTTCTGAGATTTTTTACGACATACTCAGTGACTTGAGCGGTGCGGATATTTACTGGTGGGTCAAATGAAATCAGCGCGGAGGAGTCACCAATAAATGCTTGAATATTGCGTGGTGATTCAGGTAAGCCAGTAGCAATGCCTGCTGGTGGTTTGTTGCGCATATCTTCCATCATCGCCAATAACAAAGGTCCAGGCTCTTTAAAAATCTCACCTGGATCTAAATTAGGAGTCATTACTGAATCCAAACCAGATTTAGAGAATGTTGCCTCATCTAAATGGCTGGTTGAGGATCCAGGTTGATAACGAGAGGGCGTATAAAGTTTTGGCTTCACACCATTATTAGCTTTAATTCCAAGAGGACCTGACCAAACAAGTGAGGATGTAAGGGCTCTACCAAGTTCAAGTGATGGTGTAGGTAAATCAGCTAGGCGTCGACCATCTTCAGTCTGTGCGTATGCATCAAAGGGAGTTGGTTGATCCAAGCTGGCAACTCCGTAGAAAGTGTCGTAGGCATCATTAGATAGAAAACCCAAGCCGTGTGCGATTTCATGCAAGAAGACTGATTCCAAGTCGTATTCACTATTGCTTGGCATGCCATCCCCGCGACTATTCCAAGCAGCAGAGGAATTAACTTGAATAATCATTTCTGGGTTCGCTTTATCTAAATCTTTTCCTGCTAGAGCATTTGCTAATGCTGAGGTGTACCAAAGTGATGGATCAGGTGCACCTGAAAATCCTGAGTAGAAACTTCCTGGGCGTGCACTTCCTAAAATACCCCAAGAGCTTGAGCGGCCCCATGATGCATCAATATTGATCGTCACTGTGGATGCAAAATTTGCGGCCCAGGTATCAACGGCAGCTTGTACTTCTTTTTTAGCCCAGTCAGGGAAATTGTTGTACTTAACTTCAATTTTAGATTTTGCTTGGAGATTTTTAACCGGCCCCCGTTGCTCTGGTTTTGTATCTGTAGCAGTACCTGCATAGATATGACCCCATTGAGTTGCTGGGATAACTTTAAAAAGTGCCTCAGCAGTCGGTGCAGAAAAAATTGAAGCAACAAGGGCAAGGGCAACAACGCTGGCCCGCACCTTCTTTGAGAGGATTTTCTGCATAGGTGCACACTATCAAGGTGAGATGATTGCCTCATAGCCCGAGGGTTGGATTAAGCAACTCTCTAAGAAAACTGACAGGAAAGGCGAGCCCAATGACAGTGATAACCGTATTTGGTAGACATGGTTGTCATTTGTGTGAGGTTGCAGTAGAAGTTCTTGAAGGTATGCAAACTGAACTTAACTTTGAAATAGAAAAGATTTATATTGAGGGAAATACAGAGTTAGAAAAACTCTATAGTGAACAAGTTCCTGTAATTCATATCGATGGAATCCATCATGATTTTTTTAGGGTTGATCCTGAACGATTTAAATCTTCCCTTGAAAAACATCGTCAGCGTCAATAATTTTGTAAGAGTAACCCTGCTCGGCTAAAAAGCGTTGGCGGTTTTGTGCAAAATCTTGATCGATAGTGTCTCTGGAAACTACAGAATAAAACGTTGCCGAGCGCCCATCGGACTTGGGACGCAAGATACGACCTAAACGTTGTGCTTCTTCTTGGCGGCTGCCAAATGCACCGCTTACCTGAATAGCGATAGTTGCATCTGGTAAATCAATAGAAAAGTTAGCTACCTTTGAAACAACAAGCGTGGTTACCTCACCTGATCTAAATTTGTTAAAGAGAATTTCACGTTCTTTGACTGGGGTCTCACCTTTAATTACTGGCACCCCTAGAACCTCAGATAATTCATCTAACTGGTCGATGTATTGACCGATTACCAAAATCTGCTCACCTTGGTGTTTCTTGACAAGTGCTTCCACAACATCGCGCTTTGTGCGAGTAGTTGCGCAATAGCGATAGCGATTTTCAACTTCAGCTGTTGCATAGGACAAGCGCTCAGATTCAGTCAGGTTTACTCGTACTTCAATGCACTCCGCTGGTGCGATATATCCCTGAGTTTCAATTTCTTTCCAGGGAACATCAAAGCGCTTAGGGCCGATGAGTGAGAAGACCTCACCTTCCATTCCATCCTCGCGCACCAAAGTGGCCGTTAAACCTAAACGACGACGGGATTGGATATCTGCGGTGAAGCGAAAAATTGGTGCTGGCAAAAGGTGAACTTCATCGTAAATAATTAATCCCCAGTCATATGAATCAAAGAGATCAAGGTGGGCGTAGACACCGTTCTTTTTCTTTGTCATCACTTGATATGTGGCAATAGTTACGGGGCGAATCTCTTTCTTCGCACCTGAATATTCGCCAATTTCATCCTCATTTAACGTTGTGCGCTTGAGTAGCTCTTCGCGCCACTGTCTTGCTGCAACTGTATTTGTCACCAAAATCAATGTTGTGGCCTTGGCATGTGCCATGGCTGCTGCGCCAACAATTGTCTTTCCAGCACCGCACGGCAAAACAACTACACCTGAACCACCATGCCAAAAACCTTCAGCGGCTAACTCTTGATAAGGACGAATCTTCCAATCCTCTTGTTTGAGTGCAATTTCATGTGCTTGACCATCGACATAGCCAGCAAAGTCTTCTGCTGGCCAACCAAGGCGAAGTAATGATTGCTTAATCTGTCCACGCTGGCTTGGCAAAACGGCAATCGTTTCTTTATCAATGCGCGCACCCAGTAAAGGTTGAATCTTCTTAGCACGAATAACTTCTTCAAGAACTGCAGAATCAGTTGTTACAAGAATTAACCCGTGGACTGGATCGGCTTCAAGGCGCAGGCGTCCGTAGCGAGACATTGTCTCTGCAACATCAATCAATATTGAATGCGGAACGGCGTAACGTGAATACTTAATTAATGTATCGATTACTTGCTCTGCATCATGGCCAGCAGCACGTGCATTCCATAAACCAAGTGGAGTTAAACGGTAAGTGTGAATGTGCTCAGGTGAGCGCTCTAGTTCGGCAAAAGGTGCAATTGCACGGCGGCACTCTGTAGAAAGGGGATGATCGATATCTAACAGCAGCGTTTTATCGCTTTGGACGATTAACGGGCCATCAGTCATCTAATAAATCCTTAATCAAGGCGTTGAGTAACTTGCTTCTAATCTCAAGAACGCTGATATCAACCCATTCATGGGCAGCATGGGCACCATCACCGATTGCGCCTAAACCATCTAGAACTTGAGCGCCGGCTGCAGCTGCAAAGTTGCCATCGCTAGCTCCGCCAACGGAGGCGTGGCCAAGATGAGGCATTCCTAATTCTTTAGCTACTTTTTCTGCACGCTCATAGAGGGCCATAGTTGAAGAAGTCTCAAGTGGTGGTCGATTAAAGCCACCAGTGATTTCATAACGTGCATCGGCATTAACAGCCTTTAAATTTCTAATAGCTGCATCTACGCGCTTTAGATCATCCATTGAATATGAGCGTATATCTATATCTAGAACAGCTAAATCTGGAACTGTGTTTATGGTGTTACCAGCGCGCAACATCGTAGGGACAACAGTTGTTCCATGCTCTTTGTTTTCAAGAGCTGCAACAGCGATAATTGCATGGGCTATCTCAACTGTGGAGTTAATTCCCTTTTCTGGTTCAAGTCCAGCATGTGATGCTTTGCCATGAATCTTAATTTGATACATCGCCGTGCCTTTGCGGCCAGTCTTAACCATTCCATTGAGAGATGCTTCTAGGACTAAAACTGCTTTGGCTTTCGATGAGATCTCTTTGATAAATTCTCTACTTGTTGCACTACCAGTTTCTTCATCTGTGGTTGCAACTAATGCCGCAGAACCAGTGATGCCTTTCATGGCATAAAGAGCTTGAATAAATCCAGCTTTCATATCAAAAATTCCAGGACCAGTTGCTTTGTTTCCTTCAACTTTCCATAGAGGAGTGAATGAGCCTTTGGGCCAGACTGTGTCTAAGTGAGCCAACACAACTACGTCAGGATTTTCTGCGCCCCACCAGAAAACTGGACGACCATTGACGTCACGGATTTGTGCAGGAGTTCCAAGAATTGTTGTTGCAAGATCACTTGCTAATCGCACTACGTCTTGGCATGCCGCTAGATCTTCAGTTGGTGATTCCAACTTCACTAGAGCTTCAAGGGCGGCCAACATGGGTTAATCCTATAGCGGCGCAACGCCGGTGATGCGGGGGATTCTGAAGGATTGGACTTCACCGGTCGCATGATCGCGAGCAATTAAGGCACCTGCGCTTACACGTATTGGATCAATGATTCGGTGAGTAACCGCGCCATTGTTATCGGCATATCCAATAGAAAGTGATTTTTCCTCCAAGATGTATTTATTCACTAAATCCATAGTTTCATTTGCTGTGGTGCGAGGCAGGGCACCCAACGCTTCATTAACTGCTTGTCGCAAATGAGTTTGCTTGTGAGTTGATTTTTCACCAGTACGAATTGCACGAATTGCAGCATTCAAATTCTCCTCGGTTGGCATTTCAATCTCGCCAATTACTCGAGGAGGTCGAGGTTTAGTCAGCGCACGATTTGATCGTGGACCGGTGAGCATAATTCCAGTTGCTGATTCACCTGCAGGTAGATAACCAGCCTCACGCAAAATACGCATCGTGTCTGTTGCATCATGATCGCAGATGATAACTTCAGGTGCAATGCGGCGAAGTTCGAGAAGCTCTAATCTCTTATCATTGATAATCTGAGAAATAAGAGCAGTGTCTTCACAGCGTATAAAAGCCGAAGTGTTTCCAACTCGTAGCTTGCCATGTTTTTTAGAAACATCGGCAATGAGATATTCCAACGGTTGTGGCATGGGGGTCTTGGAAGTCTTAGTTAAGAAAACTTTAATCTCATCCCCAGTTTTGCCATGATCTAGTGCTCGGCGAATTGTTGCTTCACTAAAGCGATAGACCGTTGCACCCCCACGACTTTCAATATCGGCCATCATGGCAAGTTGCTGTGAAATTTCATGTTCTAGTGGACCGGGTGCAATTGCAGTGTTATCGCTCTGAATCAAAATATGGTCCACAGTTTTAGGTAGGTCTTCATTAATGATTGCTAAATCTTCACCGCCCAAAAATTCAACACCGTATTTAGAGATTGCGCCTTGCCCAGTAATTCCGAGCCATTCAGCCTCTCGCAGAGTCCAAGTAGCTAACTCTTCTTGCAGGGATGAATTACGGCGCACAGGAGCACGCCAAGCAATAACTTCATTAAAGGATGCAAGCTCTGGAGCAATTCCCTGATTCTCATTAAGAATGGCCAGAGTCAATGCACGTACCTTCGATGCATTTACTCGGTCTAGCTCAGGCCCTAGCGCTGCAACGTTTTTGGACTCAGCACGGCCGACCAATCCGCTCACGCGCGAAGTAATAAGCCATTGGGAGGCAAGAACTTGCCAACGATCTGCCGGGGTTTGCATTAACCAGATGTCAAATTTATTGCTTGGCATTATTCGATCTTGTGAATCAAAACTAATAAGCGAAGCAAGATAAGCAAGCTCAGCAATAAAGGCTGTGCAGGATTCATCCACACCTAGATGATTAGACAGAATCTTTAAATCGCGAACTCCTAATCCACCTGCACGCAGCGCATCGGATGGTTCATCTGCCCAGAAATTAAGAAGTTCTTCTACCCAACGCAAAACTGTGGAGATGTTTGCAATGGCTGCAAGGTTGACTTGTTGTTCATTGCGCTTAGCACCGGCTAACTTTGGCTGAACAATAAAGTTTTCTTTATGAACTTTGCCACCACGCAGATGTATTGCTACTTCGCGAGGCAAAATAACTGTTCGCTGATCTAGTGGCACAAGGAATTTTTCTTCTAAAAGCCACGCAACTCCTGGGCCAGGATTCTTAATATCTCCAACACTTCCGCGCGGAGGTCCCCAAATTAATCTCTCTAGAACTTTCTTTGCCTCGGGTGGAGCCTTTTCAACTTCAGCTACTTTAATTTTTGCAACTGATGCAGGTCCAAGACCCGCAGGCTCGTTACCAATGACATCGCGCAGTTGTGAAGGTAAACGCATTCCATCATCAGATGGATAGATCAGAGCAATAGAAATCAAGTGATCCAAGGCTGATGATGCAGCTTTATCTGTTATCGCAACAATACTTTTTAAGGAAAAAGGCTCATTAAGCGTGGCTGCAGCTTCTAAAACCTGGAACTGCCACTGATTTAGAGAATCAAGTGCACGAGCCAAACTAGGAGCAGAGCATGCACGAACGGCAAGGGATGCGATGTCTGGCGGTACAGGAGTTACTAAATCTGGGCGAGCAGAAAATAGATTAAAGAAGGCAGCATCATCGACACTACGTAAGTAGTCGGAGAAGGAGCGCATTTCCATAACTTGCCTACATTACTGGCATTTAGCGTTTAGGGGTTAATCAACGACGCTTTCTGCGCGGGGTCAACCATGTTCCAAGGGCTGCAAGTCGCACAACAACAGGAGAGACGATTTTGCCTAAATAACGGGCACGGCGGAAATCATGGATTGGCCAACCTTCAGCCATCGCGCGCAGCGACAAGATTGCATCTGGATTAATTGCCGATGGATGTCCCACGCATTGCAGTAATGGAAGGTCATTGTGGCTATCTGAATATGAGTAACATTGATTGAGATCTAAATTTTTCTTTTCTGCAAGTTCGCGAACCGCAACAGCTTTTTCTTTTCCATGTAAGAGAAGTCCCAACATGGCGCCAGTGTATTTTCCATCTTTAGTTTCAGCTTTACTGCCAAGTGCTCCTGTAAAACCTAATCTTTGTGCCATAAGTACTGCCATATCTTCTGGTGCTGCAGTCACTAACCAAACCTCTTCACCGGCTGCTAAATGTTTTTGAGCGATGTCAATAGTTCCTTGCCAAAGAGCAGGTGAGACATATTGATCATAAATCTCTTGTGCGATCTTTAATATGTCTTCAACACTGTGGCCACCAATAAATTCTGTGGCGGCATCTTGAAAGCGCTGAATCTCTTCTCTATTTTCTTTACCTGTTAAACGAAATCT
This sequence comes from Actinomycetota bacterium, assembly GCA_005789205.1. Classification (GTDB taxonomy): domain Bacteria; phylum Actinomycetota; class Actinomycetes; order Nanopelagicales; family Nanopelagicaceae; genus Planktophila. Next base: position 10,497 of record SXYM01000047.1, read on the forward strand.
AAGGTTGGCCAATACGAAGCGCGAAATATCCTTCTTTGTGAAATAACCACGCTGATACATGCCCTTACCCAGGAAGTAGAGGGTTGAGCCACGAATCAGGGTGTTATCTACATCAAAAAAGGCTGCCCGCCTAGCCGTGAGTGCCATGTCACTACCTTAACGAACTTGTAACAATTGGGACGCTTTATGCTTTACCAATGAGTTCAACAGTCCATGTCGTCCGCCACGGTGAAGTAGAAAATCCCAACAAGATTCTCTATGGTCGCCAACCCGGTTGGGGTCTTTCTGCCCGCGGGCAAGAAATGGCACAAACATTGGCTGATTGGTCTCGAACTATTGATCTAGGCGCTCTCCATGTCTCTCCACTGCAACGAGCACAAGAAACTGCTGCTCCAATTGCTGCTGCACATAGGATTGCAATTACTACGGATGAGCGATTAATTGAAGCTGCAAATGTTTTTGAAGGAAAACCTTTTGGCGTGGGAGATGGTGTTTTGAAGCATCCATCTTCATGGCGTTACTTGTGGAATCCATGGAAACCATCATGGGGTGAACCCTACGATCAACAAATTAATCGAATGCTAGCTGCAGTCTTTGCTGCGCGAGATGCAGCTGATGGCAAAGATGCAATCGTTGTTTCACATCAACTTCCAATTTGGATTCTAAGAAGTGCAATTGAGAATCGCAGATTGCTCCATGACCCACGCCGTCGTGAGTGTTCATTAGCATCAGTTACTAGCGTTCATTGTGACGATGACGGTTTTATCTCGGGTCTTACCTACTCTGAACCAGCACGTCATTTGTTACCGAAGAAGAATTGATGAAATCTGGAATTAAGACCATAGCTCTGATAGCTACTGCGTTTTTGCTCACTTCTTGTGGAGGTGGTGGCACGTCTAGTTCACAAGAATCCTTTGTCTCCGGAAATGGTGCTGTAACTTTTATTAAGCCAGAGAAAAGAGTTGAAGCACCGGCTTTGTCTGGAATGACCTTGTCTGGAACTAACTACACGTATTCAGTTGGTAAGGTCGCAGTGGTAAATGTCTGGGCTTCTTGGTGTTCACCATGCAGAGCAGAGGCTCCAACTCTTGCGGCACTTGCCAATAAATATAGCGATGTTGCATTTATAGGAATTTTGACGCGTGATAACCCTGCAACTGCTGAAGCATTCCAGAGACGGTTTTCACTTCCATATCCCACTCTTATTGATGATTCACTATTAATTGGCTTTAAAGGATCACTTCCAGCAAATGCCATCCCTTCAACAGTGCTTATTGATAAAGCTGGCAGAGTTGCAGCTCGCATATCTGGCGTAGTAACTGTTGCCTCTCTTTCAGATCTCATTGAGAGGGTGAGCGGGGAATGAAAGATTTCTTTGTAGAACAAATCATGAGTGGCTTCCTCATTACAGCGCTGCCTGTGGCGTTTATTGCCGGTGTAATTTCTTTTCTATCTCCATGTATCTTGCCTCTCGTTCCAGGCTACCTATCTTTTGCTGCAGGTTTTTCGGCTAGTCGTGGCAAAGTATTTCTTGGCTCAGTCTTGTTTGTCCTTGGTTTTAGCGTTGTATTTGTCTCATTTGGTGCAATCTTTGGTGGGCTCGGAAATCAATTAGTTGCTAACGAAACATTAATCTCAATAATCCTGGGTGTAATCACGATATTTCTCGGTTTTATTTTTCTAGGAAAATTTCCATTTGCTCCAACAATTCGCCCCACAATGAAAACAACAGGTGGCTTAGTTGGTGCACCGATTTTAGGTTTTCTCTTTGGCGTGGGCTGGACACCTTGTATTGGTCCAGCATTAGCAGCGGTTCAAACTCTAGCTTTTCAAGAATCAAGTGCGCTGCGTGGAGCATTATTATCTTTGAGTTATTGCTTTGGTTTGGGCCTGCCATTTATAGCATCGGGTGTTTTCTTGGATCGCTCAGAGAAATTGCGTAAGTATCTAGTCAAGCGCGGAGACTTGATTACAAAAATTGGTGGAGTTTTCCTTATTGTTCTGGGTCTATTGCAAGTCACCGGTTTATGGGCTCAATTAATGAATTCAATGCGCTCTTTTATTTCAGATTTCATTCCGGTGGTTTAAATGAGCAAAGAGATAGAAGTCCCAGAGCTAGGCAGCGTTGGCTTATTGCGCTATGGCTGGCGCCAATTAACAAGCATGCGTACAGCGCTCATTTTGCTTTTATTGCTTGGTGTTGCATCCATACCTGGATCACTAGTTCCTCAGCGTACGCAGAATCCTATTCAAGTGGGGGAATACTTCAAGAATTCACCAGAGCTCGCTAAATGGATGGATCGTTTCTCACTCTTTGATGTCTATGGATCCCCATGGTTTAGCGCAATTTATATCTTGCTTTTTATCTCACTTATTGGCTGTGTTCTACCTAGAACACTCGAACATTTTCACGCAGCACGTGCGCTTCCGCCTGTCACACCAAAGAATCTTGATCGCATGGAGCATTTCTCCACTTGGAGTTCACAAGGCGATGAATTGGACAAAGCCCGGGCTTGGTTTAAATCAAAGCGATTTAGAGTTCTAGAAAAAGATGGCTCTATTTCTGCTGAAAAAGGATTTATGAGAGAGACGGGAAATCTCTTTTTCCACTTAGCACTTATTTTGGTCTTGCTAGGAATTTCATTTAGCTCTCTATTTGGTATGCGAGGAATGGCAATTATAAATGTAGGTGAGCGCTTCGTGAATACCACAACTAGTTACGATTCTTTGAACCTCGGCAAGTTGTTTAATGAAAACAATCTTCCTGATTTTGTACTCACAGTTGATAAATTTACTGCAAAATATAATGTGGTAACTAGCGCACCTGAGGACTACACCCTCGATATTACTTTTGCTACGGACGATTTTAATAAAACAGAGAAGCGCACAATAAAAGTTAACTCACCACTGAAATTAGGTGATACCAGTATTTACTTACAGGCAAATGGTTATTCACCAGTTGTGACTGTGAGAGATTCAAAGGGCAATGTTGCACTGCAAGGACCGGTGCCTTTCTTGCCACAGGATGGGAATCTACGATCTATTGGTGCTATTAAGGTTCCAGATGCAGATCCGCAGATTGGTTTTGTGGGCTCATTTGTGCCAACGTATTCGCGCAGTGGAACAGATGGTGCAGTGAGTGTTTTTCCTGAAGCCCTAGATCCACGGCTTTTGTTAGCTGCATGGTTGGGTGATTTAGGTCTCGATAGTGGAGTTCCACAATCTGTGTATCGCATTGACACATCAAAGATGAACCAAATTGGGCTTAAATCACTTAAGCCAGGTGAGACTTTTACATACCCGCAAGGTTCAATAACCTTCGAGGGATATTTTCAGTGGGTCAATATTGAGATAGTCAATGATCCCGGGAAGAACTATGCCCTCCTCGGCAGTATTGTTGCCATCCTGGGCTTGCTTGCATCACTGTTTACAAGACGCCGCCGAATCTGGATTCGTGTTGGTAAGTCTGTAGAAGTTGCAGGTTTAGCTAAAAATGCAGCACCAGGTTTAGAGAGTGAAATGGTGGAATTTGTAGCGATGTTAAAGGTAGGAAAATGATGTCACGCACTTGGGCTTATCTATCTAACTATCTTGTGTATTCATCGATGGCCGTTTACACCCTTTCATTTATTGCTCATGCAATTGAAACAGCGTGGGCTGTTCGAGTAACGACCGAAGATTCAAAGAAGAACATGGATTACAAGCGCACAGAGAAAGTCGCGCGCATTGCTACTGCGATGATGATTTTAGGATTCGTGTTGCTCTTTGCAGGTGTTGTTGCTCGTGGAGTCTCAGCTGGTCGTGTGCCTTGGGGCAACATGTATGAGTTTTCAATTACAGGAGCTTTGGCATTTTCTGGTGCATACCTTGTCGCACTACGTAAATATGATCTGCGTTGGTTGGGATTACTAGTTTCAATCGCAGTACTACTCACTCTTGGAACAGCTGTTGCAGTTCTCTATCGTCCAAGTGCACCTTTAGTGCCTGCCCTTAAATCAACATGGTTAGTTATTCACGTATCTGCAGCCATTATTTCGGGTGGTGTTTTCCTGCTGGCAAATGCGATTGCCGCTGCATACTTGTATTTAGATGCAATGGAGTCTCGCGGGGAAAGAACTGCTTGGGCAAAACGTTTGCCGTCACTTGAAGTTCTAGATCAACTCTCATATCGCTTAGTTGCATTTGTATTTCCACTATGGACGTTTGCAGTTATTGCAGGTGCTATTTGGGCCGAAAGTGCATGGGGTCGCTATTGGGGCTGGGATCCAAAAGAGACGTGGGCATTTATTACGTGGGTGGCATATGCGGCATACCTACATGCACGTGTAACAGTTGGCTGGCGGGGACGCAAGGCTGCGTGGTTGTGCTTGTTTGCAGGTTCAACTTTCCTATTTAACTATGTATACATAAACATCTGGGGCACAGGAAAGCACACTTACTCAGGTTTATAGAGGTTAAATCTTCCTCAAGAAATCTGGATCATCATCTGGCGGCAAGATGCGACGCTTAGGTTTGCGTCCACCACTCTTGCGATTTCTTCCAGCAATCAAATAAGCAATTGGGCCAATAGCAAGTGCCTGTGGACCAATCAGAATAATTACGAGCAACCAACCCCACTTCGGCAAAGTCTTTATCTCTGACTCATCTTTACGTGCACAATCAATTAATGCATAGATAGTGATTCCAAAGACTAGAAAAAGAAGAACGAATCTCACCATGGGATTATTGTATCGCTAGAGCTAGTGCAAAGAGAGCCCCAAAAAACATTTGGAGTTTGCCGGTCTTGCCCAGCAGCGGAATAAGGCTTGGCCCAGTTTCACCAGACAAAACTGCTCGCGAAAGTGAGATTGTTGATGGAAGAACGGCCAGAGTCAGCAAAGAGCTAGGAACCAAAGTTGCAAGTGCGCTTATATGTGCGATGGCTAGTAATGCCACAAAACCTTTGCGAGCTTTTGAATCACCTACTCTGACAGCCAGAGTTCGCTTACCTACTAATTCATCTTGTGCGCGATCTCGGATGTTATTAATTACCAATATTGCGCACGAGAGTGCGCCCATAGGCACGGCGCACAAAATACTTAGTGCAGTCACACGGCCAGTTTGTGAATAGAACGTACCAACCGTTGCAGTTAAACCAAAGAATATAAAGACTGAAACCTCACCCAAACCGCTATAGCCATATGGATTTTTTCCGCCGGTGTAACCCCATGCTGCAGCGATGGCTGCAACACCCACAACCATTAACCATGGTGAACTCAATAAAGAGAGCCAGATTCCGGCGATGGAGGCGATACCAAAAGATATGAATGCTGCGCGCTTTACTTGCGCAGCTGTTGCCAAACCAGTTGCAACTAAACGTGTTGGCCCAATGCGATTGTCATCGCTTCCCTTAACGCCATCTGAATAATCGTTGGCATAGTTAACGCCGATCTGAAGCCAAACTCCAACCTTTAGAGCAAGAGCTGCTCGAAACCAGTTCCAATCACTACCTGCTAAGGCAGTTGCAACAAATACTGGTGCAATAGCTGCGGGCAGTGTGCGCGGGCGCGCACCGAGAATCCACTTATTCATGTCCGACCATTTTCGCAAGGGCTATGCGATCGACTTTGCCGATACCGAGCAAGGGTAACTGGCCTAGGTGATGAATTCCTTTTGGCTTTGATGCAGCCCCTAGGGCTGCCTCTAAATAATGCGCAATCTCACTCTCACCGATTTCACCAACGACAGCTAAGTGCAAAGCTTGTCCCCACTGAATGTCATTGACTGCAAAGGCAGCAAATTCAATCTCTGGATAACGAATTGAAAGTGTTGCTTCTATGGCAGTGAGTGAGACATTTTCACCACCTGAAATGATTACATCATCAGCTCGTCCCAAAATATGAAGCTTGCCATCAATGACTTCACCAAGATCATTTGTAATAAACCATCCATCACTAAGAATATAGAGCTCTGGAGCATTCAAATAAGTCTCTGACATTACCGAACCACGGATTTGAACTAAAGATTTTTCATTGAGGCAATATTCAACACCTTCAATCGCTTGCCCGTTATAAACACAGCCACCAGAAGTTTCAGTCATTCCGTAGGTTTCAACAACATTAATCCCAGCATCTATTGCTTGCTGGCGCAGTGTTGGTGATAGCGCTGCGCCTCCTACCAAAACTGCTTGTGCACTTTGTAGATGGCGCAGCAAACGTTCATCACTATTGAGAGCTCTAAATAACTGCGTTGGAACTATTGAAGTGAAATCCACTTTTGGATATTCACCTTGGTGTTCACGTAAATCAATGGGAAGTGTTCCAAGTTCCATTGATCGAATAATCACATTGACTGCAGCTATATGAGTGAGTGGCAATAACAAAGACCACTGTTGTCCAGGCTTTGCTTCTAAGAACTTATTTGAAGCCCGCGCAGATGCAAGTAATGCCGAAGCTGTGAATGCAACCTCTTTACTCATTCCAGTAGTGCCGCTGGTGCCAATAACTAATGCAATACGTGAAGGGGCGCTAGTTGATCGAACTTCGCCAAGACCTAAGGCTGGGCCAGTGCCAGCCAGGGCTGCTGTGATTTCTCCCGCTAAATCAGGGATTGCGCACGCAGGGCTGACCCGGTGAATATCTCGTTGTGACGTCATCTCCATTGCACCCGTAGGGTATCCCTTGTAAAGACAATGGAGGAAATGTGAGCAAGCCCTTTAAGCGTGATTTTGGTAGCCGTGAGATACCTCATTGGATAACTGCGCCCGGCGGTGAAGAGTTCGTTGATATTAAATATCAGATGGGTGATGGCATTGCCAAGATCACCATTAATCGTCCTCAAGTTCGTAATGCATTTCGTCCACAAACCATTATTGAATTAATTGAAGCTTTCCATTTAGCGCGCGATAACGAAGAAGTCGGCGTCATTATCTTTACTGGTGAAGGTACTGAAGCTTTTTGTTCAGGTGGCGACATAAATGTGCGCGGTGACGACGGATATCTTGGCGATGACAAATTAGCTAAAAAGGGAATTGGTCGTCTCAATGTTTTAGATTTGCAAGTTCAAATCCGTCGCACACCAAAACCAGTTGTTGCAATGGTTGCAGGCTGGGCAGTTGGTGGGGGACATGTATTACATGTTGTCTGTGATTTAACTATTGCTGCAGATAATGCAAAGTTTGGTCAGACCGGTCCAATGGTTGGTTCTTTTGATGGCGGATATGGTGCTGGATTGCTTGCAGCACATGTTGGTCAAAAGAAGGCCCGTGAAATTTGGTTTATGACTCGTCAATACAACGCCCAAGAAGCTCTCGATATGGGACTTGTGAATACCGTTGTTCCAATCGCAGAGCTAGAAGCAGAAACAGTTTCTTGGTGCCGAGAGATGCTACGCAACTCTCCACTTGCACTGCGCTTACTTAAAGCAAGTTTAAATGCAGCAGATGATGGTTTAGCTGGCGTTCAGCAGTTAGCAGGAGATGCAACCTTGTTGTTCTATATGACTGAAGAAGGTCAAGAGGGACGGGATGCATATATGGAAAAACGAGATCCTAATTTCGGGAAATTTCCAAAGCGCCCCTAAACAATGCTTGATTTGATTCTCGACTCTTTAAGAGTTATTAGCCTTCCAATGAAGGCCAATTTTCGCGGAATCAATCACCGCGAGGTAGCACTATTTGAAGGACCACAAGGTTGGGCGGAGTTCTCACCTTTCCTTGAATACTCTGATGAAGAATCTTCGCACTGGTTAGCCTGTGCAATAGAGGCTGCAACACAGGTACCTCCAAAGCTATATCGAAGCTCAATAGGCGTAAATGCAACGATGCCTGCGCTCAATAGCCAAAGTGAGATTGCAGATGTTCTTGCAGGATTTCCTGGTTGCACAACAGTAAAGATTAAAGTTGGAATAAATGAGAAAGAAGACATAGAAAGAATCGCAACAGTGAGAAAGTTAAGTCCACAATCCAAGATTCGCATTGATGTAAATGGTTTGTGGAGCGTGGATCAGGCAGCAAAGTTCTTAGAGAGCTGTGGGGAGATTGAATACGTTGAACAGCCATGTGCAACAGTGGCCGAATTACGTGAATTGAAATCACGAGTGAATGTGAAGATTGTTGGTGATGAAATACTTCGTAAGAGTGAAAACCCATTCGAATTAGATCTAGATGGTGCGATAGATATTTTGATGCTAAAAGTTCAACCACTGGGTGGGATTAAGAACGCCCACGCTTTGGCTTCTCACCACAAATTACCAGTCGTTGTTTCAAGCGCCCTTGAGTGTGCTGTGGGTATTAATTACGGACTAACTCTGGCCGCCTCTTTTGAAGAGATGAGTTATGACTGCGGCCTTGGCACAGGCTCACTTCTAGCAAGGGACGTTGCAGATATTCCAATTGTTGATGGAAAAATGCAGATTCAGCCAGTCGAGCCCAACTTTGGTGGGTTAGATGTGTCTGCCGAGCGCTTTGATTGGTGGAAGAATCGAATCATGAGGACTGCGGCGCTACTGGGATGAACATTTCAACCAGCCTTGCTCGTGTGATAGTTCGCCAGATAATTGAAGCAGGAATCACCGACGTAGTTGTATCCCCAGGTTCTAGGAATGCACCACTCTCACTTGCATTCTTTGCTGCCTCAAAGCGTGGACTTATTAAGTTACATGTGAGAATTGATGAGCGCACAGCTGCTTTCTTTGCATTAGGAATCATTAAAGCAACAGGTCGCCCGGTTCCAATTGTTTGCACAAGTGGAACGGCTGTTGCTAATTACCACCCAGCAGTACTAGAAGCCAGCCACACCAATGCTCCACTATTAGTTTTAACTGCTGATCGCCCTGCCATCTTGCGTAAAACTGGTACAAATCAAACGACCGAACAATCAAGAATTTATGGAAAAGCAGTTCGCTACTTTGCAGATATCGATGGACCAGTGTTTCCGATGGATCTGCCTTTTGATAGTTTGCGAAATGGACCAGTGCATTTAAATGTTCAGTTTGATGAACCGATGCTTCCAGATGAGTCTGATCAGTGGTTGGATGAAATTAAAGTCTCTGCCAAAGCTTTCGAACCTAGAACTAAGCCAACAACACTCAAGAGTGATGCAAATAGAGGTGTTCTAGTTATTGGTCATGATCGCGGCGGATTAAGCGTTGAGAGCGTTAGAAAGTTTGCTAAAGAATTAGGTTGGCCGACTATTGCCGAGGATCCTCTTTCATTTCCTGATGCAGTAGCTCATGCCTCTATCTTCTTAACTTCAGCTCAAATTCGTGCAGCCTTGATTCCACAAACAGTAATTGTCATAGGTCGAACGACTTTGTCTCGCTCAATTAATACCTTCTTAAAACTAGCTCTCACTCAGATAGTTATTGACCCACGCATGGCCACTGTAGATAGTGACAGATATGCAGATAAGCGCTTTGTGCAGATTCCAGAGCTCAACACAAAAACAGCATCACCTGAATGGAGTGAGCAATGGGAAAAATACGCAGATCGTGTTGCCAAGAGTATTGATGCACTAACTGGATTTAGCGAAGCTGTTATTGCTAGAGAGATAGCTACCAACTTGCCTGAAGGTTCCACACTCTTTGTTTCATCTTCTAGACCCATTAGAGATTTAGAGGGATTTGGTGCACCTCGTTCAGGTGTGAGAACTTATGCAAACCGTGGATTAGCAGGCATTGATGGCAATATTTCGACAGCCCTAGGAATTGCTTCGGCTAGCAAGCAAACATTTGCGGTACTGGGTGACTTATCTTTCTTACATGATTTAACTGGATTAATTCACCATGAAGATATTGATTGCTGCTTTATCGTTATTAACAATGATGGAGGCGGCATTTTTTCTACTTTGCCACAGCGCGGTGTGGATGGCTTTGAAAGCGTCTTTGGCACACCACATGGCCTTGACCCAGCTGCAATTGCTAGTGCAATGGGGATTAATTCATCAACAATTTCATCTATTGATGAGCTGAAGAAGGTATTAAAGTCACCAGTTAAAGGTATTTCAATAGTTGTTGCAAACGTTGCATCCCGCGATGAGAATGCAGATTCACTTAAAGCTATTTATGAATCGATGAACTCTATTTAAAGTAATGCACTTCGCATTGGTATGAACTTTGCTTCACTTTCAGCTAACTCTTTTACCGGATCTGATCCAGCGACAATCCCGCATCCAGCAAAGATTCGAATTGAATCACCTTTAATCTGACCACAACGAAGTGCAATACCTAGTTCACCATCTCCTGCTGCATCAATCCAACCAACAGGGCCTGCATAGCGACCACGAGAGATTGCTTCAATTTCATTGATAAGGGCGGCAGCTTTATCTCTAGGAGTTCCACACACTGCTGCCGATGGATGAAGTTGTTCCAAGATTGTGAATGCATCAACGTGGGCCAAAGTTTCAGCAAGAGCCCCTGTCACATCAGTTGCAAGATGCATAACATTTGCTAAGTGCAACACAAAGGGAGATTCAGGAACGTTGATAGATGTGCAGAAAGGCTCAATTGCATCGGCAACTGAGCGAACTGCATATTCATGTTCTTCCAAATCCTTTGATGAACGCGCTAGTGATGCAGCTAATGCCAAATCTCGCTCATCATCGCCGGTCTTGCTAATAGTTCCAGCCAAGACTCGGGATGTGACCATGCTCTTTGTTAAACGCAAAAGAAGTTCGGGTGTTGCTCCTACTAATCCAGCGACTGAGAAATTCCAAGTGGATGGGTATTCAGCAGCCAAGGTCTTTAAAATAGAACGTGCATCGATTGCATTCTCTGAAGTTCCAACCACATCGCGAGCTAATACAACTTTGTCTAGAGCATTATTGTAAATACGATCAACTGCAGTTTTCACACCTAATTTCCAGGCTTGGTCGCGACTTTCACTAACTTCCCAGGTCACAGAGGTCTTAGGCAGATCTACTTTCTCTGAATTGAGAATTGGTTGCGGGTTAGAGCCGACCCAGGTAATCCATGATTTATCGCCTTTTTTACCCACTATTACTTTAGGAATGACAAGGACAGAGACATCATCAGGTGAGAAAGAAAATGAAGAGAACAGAACTGGTCCGGTGCCGTTTCCGTGAACAGTATTAGTAACTGCAAATGTCTCTAACTGCTTCTGCCACCAGTGTCTGGCATCGGCAAATCTATGTGGCCCGCTAACAGTTGTTGTTGCATAAACACCCCAACCAACTAAACCTTCACCACCTCGCACCCAGGCAGTTGGCGCTGAATCTGGAAGCAAATCCAATAAGGGCAGGTGTTCGCCAAGGCGAGTGGTTGTGACAGGAATGAGGGAAGTCATAAGTGAAGTTCTACTTAATTGTGCTTTCGATTTACTATCCGCCAAATAATTGGAAGTGAAGTTCCAGCAATTGCAATCTTTAGAACTTCGCCAACTATAAATGGTGTTAGCCCTGCATTTATTGTCCAGCTCCAACTTTGGCCAGAGAACTGATGAAGCCAAAGCAATCCGAATGTAAATGTTGTCAGTGTTCCAAGTAGCATTGAAGGCAGAGCTGTTGCAAACTTTTGATCTAAACGCTTTTGTGCAAGTAAGCCTAAAAGAAATGTTGAAACAAGCATTCCCACTAAATAGCCACCAGTTGCCCCAACAACTTTTTCAACTCCATAACTTTGCCCAGCAAATACTGGAGCACCAGCTATTCCAGCTAAGAGGTATGTGGCAAAGGTTGCAAAGCCAAGTGATGCGCCATAGGTCGTTCCAACTAAGAGAACACCGAGAGTTTGCCCAGTAACTGGAACAGGTGAACCAGGAACTGGAATCGCAATTTGGGCCAGGGCAGCTAAGAAAAACACGCCCCCAACAATTAAGACCGCATTACTCAGAGCACTTGCTCGAGGCAGCACGATTGTTCGAAGGGATGTGGCTGCAAACGACATATTCGAGTCCTCTCGTGTTGGCTGAGTTGTGGATGAGCCTACTTCAAGGGAGAATACGGTCATGTCGCGCGCTAATTTGAGCAAAGATCCCGATGAAGTAGCAGCGATGTTTGATGGCGTTGCCAAGCGCTATGACCTGGTCAATGATTTACTCAGCTTGGGGCGCACAAAGGCCTGGCGTAAAGCGGCAACGAAGATCATTGCCCCAGCCCCAGGGATGCAGATCCTAGACTTGGCCGCTGGCCCGGGTTCATCCTCTGAACCACTCCATAAAGCAGGGGCAACGGTCTTTGCCACTGATTTTTCTGAAGGAATGCTGGCAGTGGGCCGCAAAAGCCGCCCGTATCTAAACTTCTCAAAGGCCGATGCCCTCAATCTGCCCTTTGAAGCCAATCGCTTTGATGTTGTGACCATCTCCTATGGCCTTCGAAACACCGTTGAATACCCCAAGGCGCTCGCAGAAGCCCTTCGAGTCACCAAACCTGGCGGACGCATGGTTGTGGTCGAGTTCAGTCATCCCACCTGGCGCCCCTTTCGCACTATCTATACCGAGTATTTGATGAAGGCCCTGCCGGCCATTGCCCGCAAGACCTCCTCCAACCCAGATGCCTATGTCTATTTGGCTGAATCCATTAGGGCTTGGCCTGATCAAAAGTCTCTGGCTGCAGCCATGGAAAAGGTGGGGTGGAGCCAAGTGAGCTGGAAAAACCTTACAGGCGGGGTTGTTGCAGTTCACAGCGGGATAAAGGGCTAGCGGTCATTGGCATTAGCCAATGAACTCTAAGATTTCACCGTGCCAGCAACTTCTAATCCATACGTACCTATTTTGGTATTAGGGGCTATCGGCTTTGGTTTTGCGGTCTTTTCAATAGTTGCAGGAGCCCTGGCTGGTCCAAAACGCTACAACCGTGCGAAGTTGGATGCTTATGAGTGTGGAATTGAACCTTCACCACAAGCTGCTGAAGGTGGACGTTTTCCAGTTAAGTATTTCTTAACTGCAATGCTTTTCATTATCTTTGATATTGAAATTGTTTTCCTTTACCCATGGGCAGTCTCATTTGATGCACTTGGACTTTTTGGCTTAATCGAAATGGCTATCTTCATTGGAACAGTCTTTGTTGCATATGCATATGTGTGGCGACGCGGCGGATTGGAATGGGATTAAAAAATGGGTCTTGAAGAGAAAATCCCAAGCGGTTTTGTTCTAACCACTGTTGAAAAGCTAGCTGGCTATATGC
>SXYM01000048.1 GCA_005789205.1 Actinomycetota bacterium
GCTCTGTGGAGAGTCATTGAAGCCGAAGTTGTTCCACTTTCACAGAAAGAAGGCATAGGCCAAATTGTTTGGTCACCCATGGCACAAGGCGTTCTGACTGGAAAGTACTTACCAGGAAAGAAGCCACCTGCCGGCTCACGTGCAACCGATAAAAAGGGCGGCGCTGGAATGATCTCTAAGTGGATGAAAGATGATGTCTTAACTGCTGTTCAAAACCTTAAGCCAATAGCAGATCAGGCAGGTCTTACAATGTCTCAGCTCTCTGTTGCTTGGGTCTTGCAAAATCCAAATGTCTCAAGTGCGATTGTGGGAGCTACCAAGCCATCTCAGGTTAAGGAAAATGTGAAGGCTGCTGGAGTAAAACTAGAGGCCGAGACCATGAGAGCCATTGATAAAGCTTTAGGAAATCTTCCTGAGATGGATCCAGCTCAAAACATCAGCCCTAACCCAAGAGCCTAATTAACTACGTCGCCCACTTTGGTTTGTGGGTGAGGAGCACGAAGACGACGCATCTGTGTTGAACGAAGCCATGCATACATTGCTAGACCCTTTGTGCTAGACGTTGGATATTTGGATTTAATGATGCGCTTAATTTTGCGTCCCAAGAAAACTCCATCAATGATTGCAACAATTAATACTGCATACATCAGAGCAATTGCTGCGAATTGAACTGCAGGTACTTGAATCAAAGTCAAAACTAGAACAACAAAAATAATAGGTAGGAAGTATTCACCGATGGAGCGACGAGCATCAACGTAGTTACGGACAAAGCGGCGCTCTGGGCCTCTATCTCGTAGTGGCATCGCATTCTCGTCACCGCGCAAATATGCAGCTCGTGAGTTAACGCGAGCCTGCCTAGAAGCCGATTTCTGGGCGCGCTTTTGCTCCTTGGTGACAACAGGGGACAGGGATGAAACCTTCACCTTTGCCTGAGCATCTTTGCGCTTTGGGGTTGGACGGCCTTTGCCAGTTGATTCAGTAGTCATAGGGAGAACTATAGAAGCGTGAGGCAAAACCACAAATATTGACGGTAGGTCACAACTCGCGCCAGGGGTGAGGGAAAGGTAGGCTTTACCCAAACAAGGAGAGAAAATGACTACAGAAGTTACAACCACAGGTCTTGCCCTAACCGATGTTGCTGCTGCAAAGGTAGCCGCACTTTTGGCACAAGAAGGTCGCGATGATTTGAATCTTCGTGTTGCTGTTCAACCTGGTGGATGTTCTGGTCTTCGTTATCAGCTCTACTTTGATGATCGCAATCAAGAAGGCGATATTGTCCGCGAATTTGGTTCTGTTAAGGTCATCGTGGACAAGATGAGTGATCCGTACCTTATGGGTGCAACAGTTGATTTCGTAGACACAATCGAGAAGCAAGGCTTCACAATCGATAATCCGAATGCAGCGGGTTCTTGCGCATGCGGCGACTCATTTAACTAATAAAGCTTCGAAAAGGCCCTAGTATCGCCACATGAAAATCGGCGTAGCGGGATCAGTTGGCTTAGATCATTTGATGACTTTCTCCGGAAAGTTCACTGATTCATTCGTCGCAGGTTCATTAGAAAAAGTATCACTCTCGTTTTTAGTAGATAGCCTGGATGTTCGCCGTGGAGGATGTGCGGCCAATATCTGTTACGGCATGGGTGTTCTTGGATTAAATCCAGTACTGATTGCCGCAGTTGGAAAAGACTGGGCAGATTATGAAGCCTGGCTATCACGCCATGGTGTTGACACATCACACGCACTAGTTTCAACCACTTTGTATACCGCCCATTTCATGGTGACAACTGATGATGACCTCAATCAGATCGCATCTTTTTTCCCAGGTGCTATGAGTGAGGCTCGAAATATTGAATTAGGTCCCATTATGGAAAAAACTGGACGCTTCGACATGGTCGTGATTTCTCCAGATGATCCGCAAGCTATGTTGCATCACTCTGATGTCTGTCGCAAAGAAGGCATCCCATTTGCTGCAGATCCTTCCCAGCAAATGGCCCGTATGAGTGGGGAAGAAATCAAGCTTTTAATTGATGGTGCTTCCTACCTGTTTCTAAATGAATACGAACTTGCCCTAGCCATGCAAAAGACGGGCTGGAGTGATCGTGAGATTCTGGAGCATGTGAAGATACGTGTGGTGACATTGGGATCAAAGGGCGCCAAAGTCGAAAGCGCCACTGGTGAGTTCGTTCAAGTAGGAGTGCCTCAGGAGAAATCTAAGACAGATCCAACCGGTGTCGGAGATTCATTTAGATCAGGCTTTATCGCCGGCCTTGCTTGGGGTTTGAACCATGAGAGATGTGCCCAGTTGGGATCTTTGATCGCCACCTACGTCATAGAGACGATGGGAACCCAAGAATATCGTTTTACTAGCGCAGAGTTTTTAGACCGTTTTGAAGCTGCTTATGGGGCAGAGGCGGCCTCGCAAGTAGCGCCACACCTTAGTTTTTAAGCCCTAAGAATCTGTGACACGAACCACGAAGGTGGCCCCTTAAGCCGATGCCACGCAAGCGCGCTTTGCGCTCTATCCTTACCCTATGTCGTTAAAAGCGCTTAGATTCCTTCGAAGCCTCATCCTTTTGAGCCTGGCGTTTTTGCTCACCGGTTGCTCAAAAGTTTCAGGTCTTGGCTTTGAAGAGGGAATATCAAGTGTTAACGATCAATCGTTATCGCTATGGCAAGGTGCATGGATAGCTGCCGGTGTTGTTGGAGTCTTCACCTTAATTTTGATTTTATGGCCAGCCTTTTTTCATCGACTTAAGAAAGATAGCCCAGAGTTTCCAAAGCAAACTCAGTACAACATTCCAGTTGAAGTTCTCTATACGATTATCCCATTTATTATCGTTGCAGTTCTTTTCTATTTTACTGCTCAGAAACAGAGCGTTATTACAGCAAAAACCGATACATACAAGCATGAAATTACGGTCAAGGGTATTCAGTGGTCTTGGCAATTTGGTTATCCAGAAGCTGGTCCTGATGCTGTAGTGACTGGTACACCTGCCCAGCCTCCTGTTCTCTATGTTCCTCTAGGCGAGCGAGTGCGCTACACAGTCACTGCAAACGATGTGATTCATGGATTCTGGATTCCAGCTTTTATGATTCAAATACAAAACATTCCAGGAGTTACGAATTATCTAGAATTTACAGCCAACAAGCTGGGTGATTTTCCAGGACGTTGCAACATCTTGTGTGGAAGAAATCACTCACAAATGCTTTTCACGGTCCGCGTAGTAACGCCGGCGCAATACCAGGCTTATCTTGATACCTTTGAGGAGAGTGGCGCATGACAACATATGCAGAACGTCCAACAATCTCTAGCTTGCCACCACTGCCTGCCAAAAAAGGTAGAGCATTCGTAAAGTGGGTCACTTCTACTGATCACAAGACCATCGGATATCTATATCTGATGACATCTTTTGCATGGTTTCTTATTGGTGGAGTTTTAGCGCTCCTTCTTCGCTCAGAGCTTGCCCGCCCAGGAATGCAGTTCTTGAGCGCTGAGCAGTACAACCAGATTTTCACCATGCACGGCACGATTATGTTGCTTATGTTTGCAACACCATTATTCGTTGGCTTTGCAAACGTTATTATGCCGCTGCAAATTGGCGCAGCTGATGTGGCTTTCCCTCGTTTGAATATGCTCTCTTATTGGCTCTACCTCTTTGGTGGCCTCATGGCATTTGCTGGCTTCCTATCACCTGGCGGAGCAGCATCGTTTGGTTGGACTGTTTACGTTCCACTCTCAAATGCACAGTATTCACCGGGTATCGGTGCAGACCTGTGGCTACTAGGCCTTGCAGTCAGCGGTATCGGAACAATCCTTGGTGGCGTTAACTTCATTACAACTATTTTCACAATGCGCGCTCCTGGTATGACGATGTTCCGCATGTCAATCTTCTCTTGGAACGTATTGCTTACTTCAATCCTTGTTCTTCTAGCTTTCCCTCCACTTGCTGCAGCCCTACTTGGTCTTGAGTCTGATCGTATTTACGGCACGCACCTTTTTGATCCGGCAAATGGTGGGGCGATGTTGTTCCAACACTTGTTCTGGTTCTTTGGACATCCCGAGGTTTATATCTTGGCACTTCCATTCTTTGGAATTGCAACAGAGATTTTGCCAGTCTTTAGTCGCAAGCCAATCTTTGGTTATAAAGGTTTGATCGCTGCAACTA
Organism: Actinomycetota bacterium; assembly: GCA_005789205.1. Classification (GTDB taxonomy): domain Bacteria; phylum Actinomycetota; class Actinomycetes; order Nanopelagicales; family Nanopelagicaceae; genus Planktophila. The sequence continues at coordinate 4,167 of SXYM01000048.1, forward strand.
TCGCAATCGCTGCACTCTCTGTTGCAGTGTGGGCGCACCATATGTTTGCAACTGGGCAAGTCCTCTTGCCGTTCTTCTCATTCATGACTTTCCTCATTGGTGTCCCAACTGGCGTCAAGTTCTTCAACTGGATCGGAACGATGTGGCGCGGTCACGTTACTTTTGAAACTCCAATGCTCTGGGTTATGGGCTTCCTTGTGACTTTCCTTTTCGGTGGATTAACAGGCATCATTTTGGCTTCACCTCCACTAGATTTTGCGGTCTCTGCTAGCTACTTCGTCGTTGCTCACTTTCACTATGTTCTATTTGGAACTGTGGTCTTTGCGATGTTTGCCGGCTTCTACTTCTGGTGGCCAAAGATGACCGGCCGCATGCTCAATGAGCGTCTAGGAAAGATTCACTTCTGGACAACTTTCTTTGGTTTCCATTTAACATTCCTAATCCAGCACTGGCTTGGAATTAAGGGCTTCCCTCGTCGCTATGCCGATTACTTACCAACTGATGGCTTTACATTTATGAATGAAGTTTCAACAATCGGTTCATTCTTACTTGCATTCTCAATGATTCCATTTATGGTCAACATCTGGATTACTCGCAAAGCCCCACCAGTTGGTGTTGATGATCCTTGGGGTTACGGAGCATCTCTTGAATGGGCAACTACATGTCCACCTCCTCGCCACAACTTTTTGACTATGCCTCGCATCTCATCAGAGCGACCAGCTTTTGATCTGCACTATCCACACGTTAAGACTGAAGGGCACTAATAAACTATGAAGGTTTCTTGGCAGCTATTTATTGGTCTTGCATTGTTCTATGTTTTGATGACGGTTATTTATTGGCAAATTGGTGGTGAACCCGTTGGAATTGGCGGCATGCTTCTTGCAGCAGCACTTGCTGGGATGGTTGGCTTTTATGTGTGGTTCACACAACGCCGAATAGGACAGATTCTTCCCGAAGATAATCTCACTGCATTAATCTCTGATGGCGCAGGTGAGCTTGGTTTCTATAGCCCGCACTCATGGTGGCCATTGCCAGTTGCATTGAGCATGTGTGCCTTGACGCTCTCGTTGATCATTGGTTGGTGGCTAACTGTGATCTCACTGGGCGCTTTAGTTATCTCTATCATTGGAATGGTGACTGAATACGAGAAGCCGATTGCAGGTTCAGACCACTAATGTCAAAAGTACGGGCAGAGATTCTGGATGTTGATGATCCAAATACGGCTGCTGCGCGAATCGTAATAAATGCATCAGCATCGAAGATATTTGAATTAATAGCTAACCCTCGTGCTCACGCCTCCTTTGATGGTTCTGGAAGCATTGAAAAGAGTATCTCAGGTCCAGAGCGTCTTTACCAAGGTGCAAAATTTGGAATGGCGATGAAGATTAAGGTGCCATATCGCATAACAAATACGGTTGTGGCTTTTGAAGAGAATAAGAAGATTACCTGGTGTCACCTAATGAAGTGGACTTGGTCATATGAGCTCCACGATTTGGGTAATTCAACAACTCAAGTCACTGAAATCTTTGATGGCCATTCAATTCCTGCTTTTTCTCGTTGGTGGCTAAAGAAGACTGGAGCCGTGGCTAGAAATCCAAAGGCTATGGCTAAGAGTTTGGTGCAACTTAAAGCGTTGTGTGAAGGTTGAAAACCGCACGTTTCGCCCCCTTTCTTTTTGTCTTTCTGTGGAGTACTGGCTTTGTAGGAGCTAAGTACGGCCTTCCCTATGCAGATCCATTCTTATTCTTATCGGTGCGCATATTTATTGCTGCTGGTATTCTCTTCATCGCAGCCCGTTTCATGCACGCACAGATTGCACTGTCGCGAAGTGAAATCAGTAAATCTGCACTCATAGGCTTGTTCTTGCATGCGTTTTATCTTGGGGGAGTCTTCTTTGCAATCTCCAAAGGAGTCTCAGCTGGAGTTGCAGCAGTGATTACTAGTCTGCAACCAGTCTTTGTTTCTATATTGGCCGTGAAAGTTCTAGGTGAGAAGCTGCGCTGGAGCCAGTTTGCAGGATTAGTAACAGGATTAATTGGTGTTGTGTTAGTTCTAGGTCCGACCTTTGATAGCTCAGTCTCCACAGTTGGAATTGCCGCAGTCTTTGTTGCACTCCTAGGAAGCACCACAGCAACGTTGATGCAAAAGAAGTTTGGTTCTGGTATCCCGATGTTGGCTGGAACCGCCTATCAATACCTGGCAGCAGGAGTGGTCTTGGGTGTTGCAGCTATTGCAACGGGTGGGACACGCATTGATCTCACGCCCAAGTTTGCTGGCGCAATGATCTGGCTAATTTTTGCCCTATCTGTGGGCGGCGTTCTACTTTTGCTTCGACTACTCAACAACGGCAGCGCCGCTTCGGTTTCATCGCTGTTCTATTTAGTTCCACCTGCAACGGCCCTTGAGGCCTATGTTTTATTTGGAGAAAAAGTAAACACCCAAGGCTTCCTTGGAATAGGAATTACCGCCCTGGGTGTTTGGCTTGTAATACGAAGAACCAACTAGTGGTTTTCGATCTCCTTTAATTCTTGCTCAGTTACCTTAGGAACAGAGACTGCATGCGCCTTGCTCAAACGGCGTTGAAGCTTGTTCTTTATTGCACCTGGTCTGCGAACACCACGAGCATCAACATCTTCAATCTCAAGCGGTACTAGTTGTTCGTGAGATTGCAGTAGGTAAGCCTTCTCTGGAGAGATAGGCGCGTGAACTTCTACGAACTCACCGTGTGGCAAGCGAAGTAGAC
>SXYM01000049.1 GCA_005789205.1 Actinomycetota bacterium
GCCGGTTCGATCCCGGTCACCCGCTCCATGTATTTATCCGAGGGAACCGACCTTAGTTATTAGGGCGGTGCCGTTAAAGGAAAGAATTAAACCTGAAATATTGCCTTTCATATCTGAAACTCGTGCCTTCAATAATGTACTAGTTGCAGTTGAAGTGATTGTGCCAAAAGCTACATATTGAATACGTCTTCCTGCACTTCCATTCACAAAACTAACCCCGTCGGTACACATAATTTGTACGTTCAAATTTGATGCCACACCTCCGGCCTGAACTTCGAGTTTTATTGAAAGAAGTGTCGGTGGCGTGCCTGAAAGTGTGCCATCCAAAATGATTTGGAAAGTGAAAGAACCGTCTGCCGGTGCAACTCCAAAATTTACCCAAGGTGTAGATCCATCTGGAGAATCACTTGCGAGTGTCATCAATGGCATAACAACCCACTGCGCGCTACTAATCCCTGCAGCACCTGCACTACCAGTTGCCCCTTGTGAACCAGAACTTCCTGTTAACCCGGTGTCACCTTTAACGCCTTGAATGCCTTGAATGCCTTGAATTCCTTGAATTCCTTGATCACCTTTAGCTCCAGCTAATCCTGCCTCGCCTTTACTTCCATCGACTCCATTTGTTCCTGCTGTGCCAGTATCACCTTTCGCTCCAGCAGTTCCATTTGTCCCTGTAGCACCTGCTAATCCACTTGCTCCGGTTTCACCTTTTGGACCAGTTGCACCTGTGGCACCGGTGTAACCAGTTAATCCTGTTGCACCTGTTAATCCCGTTGCTCCTTTAGCTCCATCAGCTCCTTTCAAGCCATCAGCTCCTTTTGCTCCATTTACTCCATTTACTCCATTGGTTCCATTGGCACCTGATGGTCCTTGTTCTCCCGTGTTGCCTTTAGCCCCATCAATTCCAGCTGCAGGCACTGCAACATCTTTTGTCTCAGGCACTCGTAGCGTGGTTGAGAGCTTCCAGACTCCTTTTGTTTTTGGCCCATAGAGATTTGCATTCTTTATATCAATATAGAAATCACCATCTATGCCAAATGTTTTACTTGGAATTCCGCTACCACTTAAAATCGTATTTGGAATTGATTTTGAAGATCGTGCAGCATCTTTAACAACAAGTGAAGTCTTGCCCGCAGGAAATGCTTGTGGGCTATTGATTAATGTTGTGGTCAAGGCAAAAGCTATGAGAGTGGTTTTGATTTTCATGAGAATCCTGGTTTCTAGAGATCTGGGAAAGTTCTAAGAGACAGTATGAAACAGGTAACTCGGGGGCTAAATAGGGGGTACTCCGGTAGGAGTTGAGCGTGGAGATTAGGTAGTCCCTACAAAATATTAGAAACTCACAAAGTGTTCTCAGAATTGCCTGCTACTTTATTTAGCATATAGGAGTTGAATACGGGTAGTCGATAACGAGGGGTCACAGACAGTTCCGCTAGATGAGAGGAAGACATACAAATGTCACCAAATAGAAAGATTGCAGCGGTAGTTTTAACTACTTTTGCACTTTCGGTAGGCACGGTAGGTGTTGCATCAGCATCACAAACTACATCAAAGGGAAAATCAGTATCAGTTCGCCAAACAACCACTCGCACCACGGTAAACGCCATAGCTAATCCAATGGTTGGAGCTCTTGGTAAGAAAGGTGATTCAAGTACGGCAATTGCATCTGTTCTTGCAACACTTGTTAAGGACTCAACAATTACCCAAGCACAAGCTGACAAAATTACTGCAGCATTAACTGCAGCACGCGCAGCACATGAAGCAAACAAAGGTTCCAAACGTGGAATTTTGGAAGCAGAACGCGCTGCACGCCAATCACTGATTGCAACGACAATCGGTAAGAGCGCTGCAGAGATTCAGAGCGCTCTTGCCTCTGGTCAATCTCTTGGTGCAATTGCTGGTGATAAAAGAACTGCACTCATCACCGCACTTGTTGCTGATCACACAAAGAAAATTGATGCAGCTGTTACAGCGGGAAAGATGACTGCAACACAAGCAACAACTATGAAAGCCAATTTGACTGCGCATGTAACTGCGCAAGTTGATGCAGTCCGTCCAGCAATGGGCCCAGGAATGGGTAAGGGCGGCCATAAAGGCAGACACGGTCCTAATCACTAACTAGCAATAAAGCTAGATCTTCCTAAGGGTGAAAACCCGCCACTTAATCAGAATTTGGCGGGTTTTCTTTATGCACTCGTTGTTAATGGCAAGATGGGCATATGAAAATTCATATCGGAAGTGACCATGCAGGCCTTGAGTTAAAGAGCGCTCTAGTTCAATACTTAGAATCACAAGGTCACACAGTCACTGACCACGGTCCACATGAATATGACGCTCTAGATGACTATCCAGATTTTTGCATTCCAGCTGCCGTTGCAACCGTTAAAGATGACGGTTCATTGGGAATCGTTTTAGGCGGCTCTGGAAATGGAGAGCAGATTGCTGCCAACAAAGTTAAGGGCGTAAGAGCGGCTCTAGCGTGGAGCATTGAAACAGCAAAACTTGCAAAAGAGCACAACAACGCAAATGTGGTTGGAATCGGTGGACGTATGCATTCGATTGATGAGTGCAAAGAAATCATTGATGCTTTCATTCAAACACCATTTACTAATGATGAACGTCATGTGCGACGCATCAACAAAATATCTACTTTCGAAAATACATCAAATCAGTGACTTGGTGATCTTTATCGATTCCCTGGCCTTCAAAACGTGTGACTGGACGTGAATCTGGTTTTTCAATTACTCCCCCAGTAAATAAAGTAGAGGCAGCAAAAACTTCCTGCATGCTAATTGCGTAGGGCACCCAGTCAGTTGCAATATGGATATAGCCGCCCTTTTTTAACTTTGGATGGATGAGTGAAAGAAAACCTTCGTTGACAATTCGGCGCTTATTGTGTTTCTTCTTTGGCCAAGGATCTGGAAAGTAGAGATGGATTGCATCTAAAGATTCATCCTCAAACATATGTGGCAAGACAATATGAACATCATCTTCAATCACGCGCAGATTCTTCAAATCATTTTCAACAATTCTGCCTAATAATTTGCCGATGCCTGGTGGGTGCACATCAACTGCGATATAGCCGTTGTTGGGGTGATTTTTGGCGATGATTGCCGTGGCTTCCCCCATGCCAAAGCCAATCTCCACAATGATTTTCTGGCTGATAGGAAAGATTTCTTTTAGATTTACTTTCTTTTCCTCAACGGCAATCTCATAAATAGCCTGGAGTTCATCTTTTGCTTGGCGTTGGGCCTGGGTAATGCGGGAGCCGCGGATGCTGTAACTGCGTACCGAAGGGCGTTCCATGTCTTAACTCTGCCATGGTTGGATTAGAACCTACAAAAACGCCCCATCCACTAAGAGGAGTTACAAGTGCCAGGTCTGAATTTGAGCCGTACTGAAGCGAGAGATCGTGCGGAGCATCTTTACGTAAACAGCTATGCAGTGACCCTAGATGTTACAAAGGGTGAAGAGACCTTCTATTCAAAATCAGAGGTTTCTTTTACGTGCAACAAACCTGGCTATTCAACCTTTATCGATGCTGTGGGACGCAGTGTCATCGGTGCAACACTTAATGGCGCAGCAGTTGATGTTTCTAACTTTGATGGCGAAAGTATTTTCCTTACTAACTTGGCAGCAGATAACACCTTAGTAATTGAGATGGAAGCTGAATACTCAAAATCAGGTGAAGGCCTGCAGCGCTCAGTTGATCCAGCTGACGGTGAGATCTACTTGTACTCACAAGGTGAGACTGCATATATTCGCAATATGTTTGCCTGCTTTGATCAGCCATCTCTCAAGGCAACATTTACTCTCACCGTAACAACACCGGGTCACTGGCAGGCAGTTTCTAATAACCCAGTTGAGTCAAAGACAACTAAGGGTGAATCCGTTGAATGGAAGTTCACAACAACCCCACGTATTCCAACCTACTTAGATGCACTCATTGCAGGGCCGTACTCATCTGTGCATGATGTTTATAAGGGCAAAAAAGAGATTCCTCTTGGAATCTACTGCCGTAAATCGATGATGCAGTACTTAGATCCAGAAGATATCTTCCTTATTACGAAACAAGGCTTTGAATACTTTGAAAAAGTCTTTGGTCTGGCATATCCATTTGAAAAATATGATCAAATCGCAGTTGTTGACTTCAACTTCGGTGCAATGGAAAACGCTGGCGCAATCACATTCCGTGAAGATGTTCTAGTCTTCCGCTCACACATGCCAGAAAAGGCATACCTTTCACGTGCCAACACAATCCTGCATGAAATGGCGCATATGTGGTTTGGCGACATGGTCACCATGTTCTGGTGGGATGACCTGTGGCTCAATGAATCTTTTGCTGAATGGTCTTCTTACTTAGCGCTCTCTGAGTCAACGCGCTTTAAAGGAGCTTGGACTGAGTTCAATAGCGCACGAAAGAACTGGGCATATCGCCAAGACCAACTCTCTTCCACTCACCCAATCATCGCTGACATGGTTGATATGGAAGCGGTAAACGCTAACTTTGATGGAATTACCTATGCAAAGGGTGCATCTGTATTACATCAACTCGTTGCCCACGTTGGTCGCCCACAATTCATTGCAGGATTGCAAAAGTATTTTGCTAAGCATGCTTGGGGCAACACAACACTTGATGACTTGTTAGTAGAACTAGAAGCGGCCAGCGGTCGCAAATTAGATACTTGGGTTCACACTTGGCTACAAACAGCGGGTGTAAATACCCTGCGCCCTCAATTAGAAATTGATGGTGATGTCTACAAAAGCGTTGTCATCTCACAAGAGGTTCCACTAGTTCCTGCTGGTTCTAAAGAACTTCGCCCCCATCGCTTAGCTGTTGGCCTATATGACATCAGTGGCGACACACTTAATTTACGTAAATCTGTTGAACTAGATATTGTAGGTGCCAGCACGACAGTTACAGAGTTATCTGGTGAAAAGGTTGCAGATCTATTGCTCATCAATGACCGCGATCTTTCATATGCCAAGCTGCGCTTTGATGATCGCTCTATTGCAACGCTGAAGAAATACTTGGGCCGTTTAAATGATCCATTGGCCCGCGCACTGAGTTGGGCATCTATTTGGGATATGCACCGAGATGCACAAATCTCTTCCGCAGATTTCATTGAAATTGCCTTATCTGGCCTAGCTGGAGAAAATGATGATGCTATTGTCAACATCGTTATTGGCCAACTTGGCACTTCCGTTGAAGCCTACGCATCTGATGCTAATCGAGATAAATATCGTGAGAAGCTGGCTGCTGGATTCTGCAATCTCATGCAATCTAGTGCGCCAGCAAGTGATCTCCAACTTCTCTATTCACGGGCATTTGCCGCTAACGCCCACACCCCAGAGCAGATTAAAAATGTGCGCGGGATTTTAAATGGCGAAATCAAGGGTCTTAAAGTTGATACTGATCGCCGTTGGGATTTCCTCATTGCACTAACTGAGCGCGGGGCAACTACCCAAGCAGAGCTAGATGCAGAGTTAGCAAGTGATAACACCACTTCAGGAAACTTATTATTTGAGACTGCAAAAGCTGCAACACCAAATGCTGAAGCAAAGGCATATGCATTCAATACAGTGATGCATCAAGATGCTCAGACCTCGGTTCGCTCTGCACTAGTTGCAGGCTTTCAACGCCCTATCCAGCGCCACCTATTGACTCCATTTGTGGATCTCTATTTTGAGAACTTACTCTCAGAGTGGGAGTCAAAATCTTATGAAGGCGCAGCCAAGTTTGTGACTGGAATGTATCCAAGCTGGATTATTACTCAGAGCACATTGGATAAAACTAATGCTTGGTTGAATGGTGTGGGTAAAGATGCACCTGCGGTACTTCGCAAGCTAGTTAAAGAATCACAAGACGGAGTTATCCGTGCATTGAAGGTTCAGGCTCTAGATAACTAGTCGATTGAAGAGACTGAAGATTGTGCTCTTTCTTTTCGCGGCGCTGATGCCAACCAAGAAGCAAGTGCGATCACAATAAAGAGTCCAACAGGAATTACTACGTAGGTAAACACTGTTTGTGCAACACTCAAGCCTGGGCCTGGGACATAGCCATCTTCAAATCTGCTCGCAAGAAATTGCATGGGTTAAGTGTAAATGCTTTAAGCAGTTGCTGCTGCCACACCAAATGGCTCTAAATACTGCAACCATCTGGCATTAGTCTGACCGGTTCCAAGAATTCTCCATGCAGCCCCTACTGGCTCACGCGGAAGTTGGCGCAATCTCCAACCAATTTCTTTGAGCTGCTTATCTGCCTTTAGGTGATTGCACTTGTGACATGCAGAGACAACGTTCTCCCAATTGTGGCCGCCACCACGACTGCGTGGAATAACGTGATCAATGGATGTGGCAGGTGCACTGCAATACACGCAGCGTCCACCATCTCTAGCAAAGATTGCCCGGCGAGAAAGTGGAACTGCATGGCGATAAGGAATACGAACAAATTTATTGAGGCGAATTACTGAAGGCAGTTCTATTTCTCCGCCTGAGAAATGTAGGACGGAGCCAGACTCTTCAATCATTGTTGCGCGGTGATTGAGGACAAGAATGAGGGCACGACGTTCAGTAATGACACCTAATGGTTCGTAGGTGGCATTGAGCACCAGCGTCCGCGACATCGCAATCCTCTCTTTGGCTGTGAGCGATTGGTTTATCTTGCACCAAAACACCCGAGCGCGTGGGTATTGACTAGCGATATTTAGGTAAAGATTTGGATAAAGTCTGACTTCTATGAACGATTCACTGCAAAACGCCCTGGACTGGATAAGTGGAACCCCCCTGCGCGTAGCCATCATTCTTATCTCGGCCATGATTGCCCAGGCCTTTGGAACCCGCGCAATCGAGCGGGCCATGAATCGATTAGCAACTGCTGATCTAGTTCCAGGTCCTCGCAACATCGTGTCTCGTCAGAAAGAGCGCGCTCGCACAATTGGCGGCGTCCTATCTAGCACTTTAAAAACTGTTATCTGGGTTGTTGCAGCAGCAATGGCTCTAGGTGAGTTTGGTTTTAACTTAGGACCACTCATTGCATCAGCTGGAATTTTAGGTGTTGCACTTGGTCTTGGTGCACAGACCCTGGTTCGAGATGTTCTCTCTGGAATCTTTATGTTAGTTGAAGATCAATATGGTGTGGGCGACCAAGTAGATGTTTTAGAGGTTCAAGGAGTTGTTGAAAAAGTTGGTTTGCGCGTGACATGTGTGCGCGATAAGAAGGGAACGCTTTGGTATTTGAGAAATGGTGAAATTCTAAAAGTTGGAAATCAATCTCAATCTGGTTGATTAATCATGGCAGCTGCTGCCATCTCTAAATAGCCCCACAACTGCTCTTTGTGTTCTGGTTTTATTTCTACTCCATCAACGGCTGCGCGCATCGCTTTTAGCCATGCATCATGTGCTGCAAGATTGATATGAAACTGCGCATGGCGCATGCGAAGTCGTGGATGTCCACGGTTTTCTTGATAGGTAGTTGGTCCGCCCCAGTATTGTTCTAAGAACCATTGCAAGCGCTTTGCTGCAGCCTTTAAATCTGACTCTGGATACATCGGGCGCAAAATAGGATCAACGGCCACCTGGGCATAAAACTGCGCGGTTAGATCAGCAAAGAAAGATTCTCCGCCGATCTCTTCATAAAAGCTGCTCATGTTCTAAGGATAGCCATATAGCTAATTTTCAAACTTCATAATCTTTCGCGCACTAACAGCCAATCCCAGTACTGGTATGGCTGCAAAGAAACATAGCCAACCATAACTCAACGTTCCGATGATTACTCCGGCGAGTGCTCCCCCACCAGCGCCAGCTAAATTCATCACTAAATCACTGGCACCTTGAGATGCAGGACGCATTTCAACTGAAACAGATTCAGAGAGAAAAGTAGAACCAGCGATGAGCGTGCAGGACCAACCCAGACCAAGTAAGAACAGACCGATTCCAAGTTTTACTGCATCATCTGCAGCGGCAGTGCCAGAAACAAGAGTTGATAGCAACAAAATAGTTATACCTATTTGAATCACTCGCACACGTCCAAGTCGATCACTTAAAGCTCCAACCAGTGGAGAAAATGCATACATTCCTAAAACGTGCACACTAATAACAAAACCAATAATTTGAAGTGAAACATCAACATGCTTCATATGAATTGGTGTCATCACCATCACTGAAACCATTGCAACATGGCCAATTGCGATAGCGCTAATTGCAAATAGCGCCTTTGGATTGGAGCGAATATGTGTAAGAGCTGCCTTGGTTGAACCTTTATGTTGTTTTACCTTCGCCTGCTTTTCAGCTAAAAGATAAGGATCAGGGCGAAGGAAGAGTTGGATAACTACAGTTGCAAAAATTAGTGTGGCGGCAGAGATGATGTAAGGGCCAACAAGTGGTGGAAGATTGAAGCGCTCGGCCAAACGCCCTGCCGGATCCATTAAATTAGGCCCAGCAACTGCGCCAATAGTTGATCCCCAGACTACAAATGAGAGTTGTTTTGCACGGGTTTCATCAGTTGCTAGATCAATTGCTGCAAAGCGGGCTTGATAGCCAGAGGCAGATGCTGAACCAACGAGAAAAGTTCCAAGCAACATCAGGAATATGTTCTTATGGGCACCACCCAGGATTGCACTTACTGAACCAAGAACTCCGGCCAAATACCCAATAGAAAGTGAAAGTCTGCGACCGCCACGAGCAGTAAAACGTGCAAGTGGCAATGCCATAGCAGCTGCTCCTAAAACAGAAAAAGTCTGAGCAAGACCTGCCAACGTTTCAGAGTTAGTAATAGATGAAACAAGTAAAGAACCAGCGGCAACAGTGCCTGCAACGCCAATGCCATTTAAGACTTGGGCAGTAGCAAGAGTTTTTACTACTTTTTGTTGCAGCGCTGTGTTTGGCATTAGGAAACTAATCTGACCCATGCAGCGGTGTCAGTTGGCAATGTGTGACCCGTTATTAGTCCACTTGAAACTAATACCTGTGAGTTAGATGGAAGTTCAATAGGTGCACCGAAGTTGATGTAGCAAGCAAAATTTCCGGGACGCTCAAATGCAACAACATCTTTGCCTGCTTCAATCCACTCCATAGGTCCATCGCCTAAACCTTCTTCGCCTTTGCGAATAGCTAAAGCTTTTCGATACATAGACAAGGTTGATCCTTCAACACCATCTTGAGTGTCAACGGCATATGTGCCCCACCATGGTGATTGTGGCAACCATGCTTGCTCTGGCTTGAGCGCAGCATTGGTTGAGAAACCAAAAGCTCCCGCTGGATTGGAAGTCCACGGCATTGGAACACGGCAACCATCACGACCGCGATCTAAATAACCACTCATTTTCCAACGTGGATCAGTTAAACGATCTTCTGGAATATCGCGCACTTCAGGAACTGCAAGCTCTTCACCTTGATACAGATATGTTCCACCTGGCAAGGCAAGAGTCATGAGTGCAGCACTGCGAGCACGCAATGTTCCTCGTGCAATATTGAGCTTCTTCGGATTACCTTGACGTGAAAGAGTTGTATCACCGTGATTGGTGAGTCCAAGATCTAGACGATCAACTGAGCGCACAACATCGTGATTGTTAAATACCCATGAGGTTGGTGCTCCCACTTCTTCCAATGCATTGATAGAGTTATTAATCTTTGTCTTAATCTCTTTTGCATCCCAGAGCGTTGTTAACATTTCAAAGTTAAAAGAGTTCTGTAGCTCATCTAATCGAACATAGCGCGCAATACGCTCAGCTGGGCTAACCCAAGCCTCAGCAACTGCCATTCGATCTCCTGGATAAGAATCAAGGATTTTGCGCCAAGAGCGATAGATATCGTGGACGCCCTCTTGATCCCAGAATGGTTTGTGTTCTGTGCCAAGCATGTTTGCTGCTGGATCTTTTCTAATATCTGGCAAGCCTTTTTCTTTAAACATTCCATGGGCAACATCGATTCGAAAACCTGCAACACCGCGATCTAACCAGAACTTCAAAACATCTTCTAAGTGGGCGACAACTTCTTGGTTCTCCCAGTTAAGGTCTGGTTGTTCAACAGCAAAGAGATGTAAATACCACTGTCCTGGTTTGCCATCGGCTTCAATAACGCGCTCCCACGCACATCCCCCAAAGACTGCTTCCCAGTTATTAGGTGGCAAATCTCCGTTAGGACCTTTGCCATCACGGAACATATAACGATCGCGCTCAGGTGAACCAGGACCTGCCTTAAGGGCTGCTTGAAACCACTTGTGATCACTTGAAGTATGGTTAGGAACAATGTCAACGATTAACTTAATTCCTAAATCATTTGCCTCTTTAATCAGTTGCTCAGCTTGGGCAAGAGTTCCGTAATCAGGTTCGATATCCATGTAGTCAGAGACGTCATAGCCGTGATCGTGCTGAGGTGATGGATACCAAGGAGAAATCCAAATTGCATCAATACCAAGTTGTTTTAAATATGGAAGTCGTGAGCGAATACCTTCAACATCGCCAATGCCATCACCATTTGAATCAGCATAGGAGCGTGGATAAATCTGGTAGGTAACGGCGTCACGCCACCAAGGACGCTCTTTACGAGATTCTAATGGCGACATTTTTACTCCGTCTCAAGATATTTAGTGAGAAATGCTCGTTGTTCATCATCTATGGGGCGAGACTTTTTACTCTTCATATCCACTGTCACTTGCACAGTTTTCACTCGAGCTACGAGTTCGCCTTTCATCTTGATCTCATAGGTCATTGTGAAAGAAGAATTACCAATTGCACTCACCCATAGTTCGATATCTAAGAAAGTATCGCCATCATAAATAGGTGCGATGAAATCAACTTCAGCTCGGGCCACAACCATCTCTAAAATGCCTGACCAAGCAAAGCGGGCTTCTTGGGCATAAGTTAAATAGACAGCGTTATTAACATGACCAAATGCATCTAGATCATCCCAACGGACATATTGTTTACTTTTATATCTCATTTATCGAGTCAACTTTCTATATGTGACGCGGTGTGGACGTGCCGCATCGGCTCCTAATCTTTGAATCTTGTTTGCTTCATAGGATTCGAAGTTTCCTTCAAACCAGAACCATTTTGAATCACCTTCATAGGCCAAGATGTGTGTTGCTACGCGGTCAAGGAACCAACGATCGTGGGAAATAACCACAGCGCAACCAGGAAACTCTAGGAGTGCGTTTTCTAGTGAGCCCAAAGTTTCAACATCTAAATCATTGGTTGGCTCATCCAATAGCAAAAGATTGCCACCCTGCTTAAGAGTCAGCGCTAAGTTCAAACGGTTGCGCTCTCCACCAGAGAGGACTCCTGTTGGCTTTTGTTGATCTGGGCCTTTAAAACCAAAGCAGGAAACATAGGCACGTGAAGGCATTTCAACTTGGCCGACCTTAATGAAATCAAGACCGTCAGAGACAACTTCCCAGAGAGTTTTCTTTGGATCTAACCCACCACGAGACTGATCAACGTAGGAAATCTTTACAGTCTCACCAATTTTCACTGTTCCAGAATCTGGAGTTTCAAGACCCAGCAAAACCTTAAACAAAGTTGTTTTACCGGCGCCATTTGGCCCGATTACTCCCACAATTCCATTGCGTGGCAAAGTAAATGAAAGATCATCGATAAGAACGCGATCGCCAAAGCCTTTAGTCAGATTTTCAACTTCAATAACAACGTTACCTAGACGTGGTCCAGGTGGAATCTGGATTTCTTCAAAGTCGAGTTTGCGCATCTTGTCAGCTTCGGCTGCCATCTCTTCATAACGAGCAAGACGAGCTTTAGATTTAGTTTGGCGGCCCTTAGCGTTTTGGCGCACCCACTCAAGTTCTTCCGTTAAACGCTTTGCGCGCTTAGCATCTTTTTGGCCCTCAATCTTTAAACGCGCAGATTTTGTTTCAAGATAGGTTGTGTAGTTACCTTCATACGGATAAGCACGACCTCTATCGAGTTCTAGAATCCACTGTGCAACGTTGTCCAAGAAGTATCTATCGTGCGTGATCGCAACAACTGCGCCAGCATATTTATTTAAATGTTGTTCTAGCCACAAAACCGATTCAGCATCAAGGTGGTTAGTTGGCTCATCTAGAAGAAGTAGATCTGGGGCTTGCAAGAGAAGCTTGCACAATGCAACACGGCGCTTTTCACCACCGGATAGAACTGAGACATCAGCATCTGCCGGTGGGCAACGAAGTGCGTCCATAGCTTGTTCTAACTGTGAATCTAACTCCCAGGCATTGCGGTGATCGAGTTGTTCTTGCAACTCACCCATTTCAGCTAATAACTTGTCGTAGTCAGCATCTGGGCTAGACATCTCATCGCTAATTGCATTAAAGCGATCAAGCATTGCAACAGTTTCTGCCACACCTTCTTTAACGTTATCGATAACGTTTTTAGATTCATTGAGTTGTGGCTCTTGAAGCAAGATTCCAACGGTGTACCCGGGAGTTAAATATGCCTCGCCATTTGAAGGTTGCTGTAGTCCGGCCATGATCTGCAAGACTGTGGACTTACCGGCACCGTTAGGTCCTACCACGCCGATCTTTGCGCCTGGATAAAACATAATCGTGACGTCATCAAGGATGACCTTGTCACCATGCGCTTTACGCGCCTTCTTCATCGTATAAATGAACTCAGCCATGAGATGAAACCTTACCGTTATGTGTCGGTAGACTTAGCATTCACGACCCCCTACAGGCGCCTGTAGCTCAGTCGGATAGAGC
>SXYM01000050.1 GCA_005789205.1 Actinomycetota bacterium
TGAGGCAATATTTCGCACATGGCCACGTGCATAAGTTTCACCGCCGCAATGGGAGAAATTATCTTTCTCAATTTCACTCAAAACACTTATGCGTATATTTGTTTTGGCAGCCAGATCTTCAAGTGAAAGGCCCGCGTCTTTACGCGCCTTAGCAATCAAAGATCCTAGTGACATCGTTAATGGTCCTTAAGGGAAATTACTCCTGCCGATGAGAACCCAAGTCTAGAACCTGGACAAGCCTTGTGGCTAGAGAGTGGAGTGAGAGCAAGGGGTGAATAGTGAGCAAACCCTGGGGTAAATCTCCTAGTAGTCCCGCAAAGTCGCTAAAACAGAATCCAGTTCGTCGGGCTTCACTAGAACCGTTCGTGCCTTGGAACCTTCAGATGGTCCTACTATTCCGCGAGACTCCATCAAATCCATCAATCGTCCAGCTTTAGCAAATCCAACTCGAAGTTTTCTTTGTAACATTGATGTTGAACCGAACTGAGTTCCGACTACTAATTCAACCGCTTGTAGCAAAATATCTAAATCATCCCCAATTTCTTTATCTACCATCTTTGGGTGTGATTGCACAGCAGTTACATCCTCGCGATAGCGTGGTTTTAACTGTTTCTTTACATAATTTGTGACAGCTTCAATTTCACGCTCTGATACGTAAGCACCCTGGATACGAACCGCGCGACTTGCACCCATTGGAATAAAGAGTCCATCGCCTTGCCCAACAAGTTTTTCAGCACCAGGGCTATCTAAAATAACGCGGCTATCTGCTAAAGAACTCGTTGCAAATGAGAGTCTGGAAGGAACGTTTGCCTTAATTAATCCTGTAACAACATCCACAGAGGGACGCTGCGTTGCAAGCACTAAGTGAATACCAGCAGATCTAGCCAGCTGAGTAATGCGCACAACAGACTCTTCAACTTCTTTAGCTGCCACAATCATTAAATCTGCAAGCTCATCAATGATAACAAGTAGATATGGATATGGCTCAACCCTGCGATCACTTCCTGGAGGAACAGTTACCTTGCCAGCTCGAACAGCTTTATTGAAATCATCTATATGTCTAAATCCGAAAGTTGAGAGATCTTCATATCGCAAATCCATTTCCCGCACAACCCACGTTAGGGCATCTGCAGCCTTTTTAGGATTAGTAATGATTGGTGTTATTAAATGTGGGATACCTTCATAAGCAGTTAACTCAACACGCTTTGGATCAATTAGTACTAAGCGAACTTCATCAGGTGTAGCACGCACTAAAATCGAAGTAATCATTGCGTTAATCATTGAAGATTTACCTGCCCCAGTTGCTCCAGCAACTAAAAGGTGAGGCATTTTTGCAAGATTTGCACAGACATAGTTACCTTCAACATCTTTACCAAGTGCAACCAACATAGGGTGGTGATCTTGGCCAGCAACTGATGAGCGCAAAACATCACCTAAAGCCACGATTTCACGATCAGCATTTGGAATTTCAATACCCACTGCAGATTTTCCTGGAATTGGCGAAAGGATTCGCACCTCGCTGCTTGCAACAGCATAAGAAATATTCTTAGCAAGGGCGGAAATGCGCTCAACTTTTACCGCATTTCCAAGCTCCACTTCATAGCGTGTAACGGTTGGCCCACGCATAAAGCCTGTTACTTGGGCATCAATTTCAAATTGTGCAAAGACTTCAGTAAGGGCTGCAACTACTAAATCATTTGCCTTACTTTTTGCCTTTGCAGCAGGCCCTGTGCGCAACAGATCGGCAGGTGGTAATTCATATGTTGAATCAGGGGTAAGCAAGAGTTGTTCAGGTCGCTTGGTAACCGTTTCTGGAGTTACTACTGGAGAAATAGGGATTGGAACCGTGAACTCTTCATCAAAGCTCTCTTCATCTAACTCTTCCTCATCTTCTTCCACTGGTTCATTCCAGGCAGCAACGATGGGAGTCTCAAATGGTGGAGTGTCTGTGATTTCAAAATCTTCAACCTTGATTGGTCTTTCAGGGCGTTTGGCCCATAACCAACTAGCAGTAGAGGTTAATCGATCTAAAACTTGTGAAACTGGTGTGGCTGTAACAACTAGTAGTCCAAAGATGAAAATGATGACTAACACTGGATAGGTAAGAACTGATGTCATCAGTGAAACTAATGGCGTGGTCACTGCATAACCAACCCAGCCGCCACCTTCGCGTATGGCTGTTGCTCCAGTACCAACAGAACCGTTGAGTAAATGTGAAATACCAGTTAATGAGAGCAATAACGTTATAGTTCCAACGACTACGCGTCCAATAGCCGCGCTATCTTCCGGAGTTCTAAATAGTTTGAAAGCAAAATAGATTAAGACAAGTGGTGTGATAAATCCGATGCGTCCAAAGCCACCATATACAAATGCATAGACCGCACGGCCAACAATATTGTCAGCATGAAACCACGTACCCGCTGTGGCAACGAGTGCAAGAATGAGAATGAGAAATGCGATTCCATCACGCTGATGTGCTGGATCTAAATCACGGGCACCACGAGCGATAAAGCGAACTGAATTACCAAGAATTTTTGCGATAAATCGCCAGATTGCAGTTAGGCCTTTTCCGAGCGCGCCACCTACTGCGCCGCTTTTGGATTTAGATTTCTTCTTAGCCACACTCCTCATCGTAAAGGAAGAGTAATTTCTTAGCGCCTAGGCGCGCCGTTCTTAAACTTCAATAACAACAGGGACAATCATCGGCTTTCGGCGATGTTCTCCCCCTACCCAGCCGCCAACGGTTTTTCTCACAATCTGTGAAAGCTGATGTGTTCCATTAATTCCTTCGGCAACTGCTGCTGCCAATGCCTTTTCAATCTTTAATTTCACATCATCAAAGAGCGCAATATCTTCATTGAATCCACGTGCATGGATATCAGGTCCGGCAACGATCTTTCCACTTTGTGAATCAATCACCACAATAACTGAAATGAAACCTTCTTCACCGAGAATTCGACGATCTTTCAATGATGTCTCTGTGATGTCTCCAATACTCTGACCATCAACATAAACAAATCCACATGGGACTGAACCAACAATTTGCGCTTCATGATCAATTAAATCGACCACAACACCATTTTCAATAATTAAAGCATTTGGTCGTGGAACTCCGGCTTGAATCGCAAGTTCAGCATTTGCCTTCATATGCCGCCATTCACCGTGAATGGGCATTACATATCGTGGCTTAACAATGTTGTAGCAGTAAAGCAGTTCACCTGCAGCCGCATGTCCTGAAACGTGGACCATCGCATTTGCTTTGTGAACTACTTTGGCACCAAAGCGAGTGAGTTCGTTGATGACCCTAAAGACTGAGTTTTCATTTCCAGGAATGAGTGATGAAGCCAGAATAACTGTGTCACCTTCGCCGACTCGAATCTGGTGATCACCATTTGCCATGCGCGATAGCGCTGCCATTGGTTCACCTTGAGAACCCGTGCAAATCAAAACCACATTGTCATCAAAGGAATCCAAATCCTTTGCATCCATAACGATTCCAGGGGGAACTGTAAGGTAACCCATATCTTGGGCAATCTTCATATTGCGCACCATAGAGCGACCAATAAAGATAACTTTTCTCTTGTGAATTGCGGCAGTATCAATGACTTGTTGAACGCGGTGCACGTGGGATGAGAAAGAAGCAACAATTACTCGGCGCTTGGTTGAACCAATAACGCGATTGAGTGCGGGCATAATTTCGCGCTCAGAAGGCGTAAAGCCTGGAATATCTGCATTAGTTGAATCCACCATAAATAGATCAACGCCTTCTTCACCCAAACGAGCAAAGGTGCGCAAATCTGTAATACGGCCATCAAGTGGTAATTGATCCATCTTAAAATCACCTGTTGCAAGAACTCGACCTGCATCAGTGTTGATAACTACAGCTAATGCATCTGGAATGGAGTGGTTAACGGCAACAAATTCAAGTTCAAATGGCCCAACATCTTCATGTCCACCTTCACGAACTTCGCGTGTAAGAGGAGAAATTCTGTGCTCTTTTAGCTTAGCTGTAACTAGGGCCAGCGTAAGAGCTGATCCATAAATAGCAATATCTCCACGTTCGCGAAGTAGATAAGGAACCGCGCCAATGTGGTCCTCATGGCCGTGCGTTAAGAAAACTCCAACAACATCATCTAATCGATTACGGATATATGAGAAATCGGGAAGAATTAAATCTATTCCTGGCTGCGTATCTTCCGGAAATAGAACGCCGCAGTCAACAATGAGTAGTTTTCCTCTAGTTTCAAAGACAGTCATGTTGCGACCTATTTCACCTAAGCCGCCAAGGGCGACTATGCGCAATCCACCTTTTACTAAAGGTGAGGGTAATCCGAGATCTGGGTGAGGATGATTCATTATTTAAGTACTACGCCACCTGCGCGTAGATCGTCACGCAACTGCGCAATTTGCGCATCTGTTGCATCGACTAGAGGAAGACGGGTATATCCGCCAGGTAGACCCATTAATGTCAGTGCAGCTTTTGTCATGATGGCACCTTGTGTGCGGAATGTCCCAGTGAAGACTGGTAACAATTGCTGATGAATCTCTAGTGAACGAGCAGGATTGCCAGCAAACCAAGCGTTAAGCATCTCTTTTAGTTGTGATCCGACTGTGTGACCACACACTGAAACAAAGCCAACTGCTCCCACTGATAGAAGTGGCAAATTAAGAATGTCATCACCTGAATACACCGGGATTCCACAGCGCTTGATCACCCAAGAAGTTGCTGCAACGTTTCCTTTGGCATCCTTAAGCGCGACAATTGAAGGGTGTTCAAAGAGTTCAACGATTGTGTCTGATTCAATCTCTACTCCTGTGCGACCGGGGATGTCATAGAGCATCATTGGCAGAGCTGTTGCATTTGCCATGGCTAGGAAGTGAGCTTTGATACCAGCTTGTGGTGGCTTGTTGTAATACGGAGTAACTACCAAAATTCCATCTGCGCCAGCTGCTTCGCTTCGCTTTGCCTGATTGATTGAATAATCAGTTTCATTATCGCCAGCACCTGAAATAACTTTGATGTTTGAGCCCACTACACGCTTTACAACTTTAATTATCTCTTCTTTTTCAGAGGATTTAGTCGTAGGAGCTTCACCTGTTGTGCCATTGACGACAATGCCATCATGACCAGTTTTAACTAGATGATCAGCAATTTTTTCAACGCCATCCCAATCAATGGAGCCATCTTTCTTAAATGGCGTGACCATTGCGGTCAACATGCGGCCAAATGGCGCTGGCGTGCTCATGCCGGCAACTCTACCCGTTTTATGGGGCGATGCGACCAGACTTTTCGAAGGCTCCGTATGTAAGCGGCATTAATTTTGCGAATTCGGCTTCCATTTTCTCGGCCACCATCTCAATTTCGCGTTGAGGGTAGCTTGGAAAGTGCGAGCCATCGCGGGATGTGCGGAGGGACAAAAAGTTCATGAGTGCACGGGCATTCATCGTTACATACATAGATGAATAAGTGGCCACAGGTAACACAGCGCGTGCAACTTCGCGTGCAACACCTGCATCTAACATTTTCTGATAACTATCATAAGCAACAACATAGGCAGCCTTCATGGCGTTAGTTGTAATTTCAAATTGTTCTTTGGTTCCATCTTCAAATGTATAGGATCCAGTCTTGCCAACTTGTACAAGCTTTCGTTCCTTAGAAGGAATGTAAAAAACAGGTCTTAATTCGCGATAGCGTCCACTTTCTTCATTGTATGAAGCTATGCGGTGGCGCATAAATTCACGAAAAACAAATATTGGTGCAGAGATGAAGAAAGTCATAGAGGTATGTTCAAAAGGTGATCCATGGCGCTCACGAGCAAGATAGTTAATTAATCCTGCAGAGCGAGCTGGGTCCTCACCAATCTCATCCATTGACTGTTCACCAGCAGTTGAAACTCGTGCTGCCCAGATTACGTCGGCATCACTTGCACTGGCTTTTACTAATTCAACGGTTACATCATCTCTAAATATGATTTCCTCAGGCATGGGCTCACCTTATAAGGGGCCGGGTTTGAGCCTTTGGATATCTAGGGCAGAATGTCTGCGTGTCCAGAATTGAATCCACCACATTTCGCGATTCTCTGAGCGTTTCCATCACTGTTGGGGCATATGGAACCGCTTTTGGAGCTGCTGCGGTTGCAAATGGCTTTTCACTTGTGCAAACGTGCTTACTATCACTTCTTACATTTTCTGGTGCATCTCAGTTTGCTGTCGTCGGAGTTCTTGGTGCTGGTGGCGGTGCAATAAGTGGAATTGCTACTGCTTCTCTACTTGGAATTCGAAATGGTGTCTATGGCGTGATTATGGCACCTCGATTAAAGGTAAAAGGTTTTAAGAGAATCGTTGCTGCTCAAATCACAATTGATGAGTCAACTGCAGTAGCACTTGGACAAGAAGTTCGAGGCGAAAGCGCCATGCGTCAAGGTTTTTGGCTTACCGGTTTTGGTGTTTTTCTTTTTTGGAATTTATTCACAGTTGCTGGAGCCCTTGGCGCGCAAGCCATGGGAGATATCCGTGCTTGGGGTCTTGATTCAGCTGTTCCAGCGGCCTTCTTAGGTCTTGTGTGGCCACGCTTAAAAACTAAGCGCGATCGAATTCTCGCCGTAGCCTGCATTGTTTTTGCTCTTGTGATGACACCAATTTTGCCAGCAGGGTTACCAATAATTGCAACTGCATTTATTGCCGTAGCGGTGGGACTTCGCAAATGAACTCATTTTGGATAGCAACGATAGGCACAAGTGTTATTGCTTTTGCTCTTAAATACGCCGGCCATAATGTTCCAGAGAGAATTTTTGCACACCCTAAAGTGCAATCCATTAATGCTCTTATTCCTATTGCACTCTTGAGTGCTTTAGTTGCCGTTCAAACCTTCACCGAAAAATCACAACTCATGATTGATCATCGCTTGGCAGGCGTGTCGGCTGCAGTTATAGCCCTTATTCTTAAAGCACCATTTCCAGTTGTCGTACTAAGCGCAGCCATCACATCGGCTGCAATCTATAACTGGTTTTAGATAATTTTAAGTACTTGAAGTTTTGCCTTCAAGTCATTATCTGAAGGCTCAGTTAAGTGAGTACCATCAGAGAAAACAATCACAGGAATTGACTGCGCTCCGCCGTTAATCTCTTTGACTTTATCAGCAGCACTTAGATCTGCATCAACATCGATAAGTGTGTATTCAACATTTAACTCTTCAAATAAACGCTTTGAACGACGGCAATCTCCACACCAGTCAGCGCCATACATCGTGATTTGATCTTTTGACATGTTGTTCTCCCTTTACATGAACTTATCAAGGCCATGTGTCAGGCCTGGATGTGAAACTACATTTCTAATACCGAGGATTACTCCCGGCATAAATCCTGCTCGATCAAGTGAATCATGGCGAATCGTTAAAGTTTCACCCAATCCCCCAAGAATGACTTCCTGGTGGGCAACTAATCCACGTGCGCGCACTGAGTGCACTGGAATATCTCCCACTTTTGAACCACGAGCGCCACCGAGCGCCGTTGTAGTTGCATCAGGTTGTGGACCTAGACCTGCATCTTTGCGGGCCTTACTCATGAGCTCTGCCGTGCGAGATGCGGTGCCACTTGGTGCATCAACCTTGAGTGGGTGATGAAGTTCAATAATTTCAGCAGATTCAAAGTAGCGCGATGCTTTTTCAGCAAACTCCATCATCAGAACTGCGCCAATCGCAAAGTTGGGTGCAATCAAAACCCCCACTGAGGGATTTGAAGCTAGCCAACCTTTAACTTTTGCAAGCTTTGCATCATCAAATCCAGTAGTTCCAACTACTACGTTTATTCCATTAGTAATGAGAAATTCAAGATTTGCCATAACGCTATCTGGAGTAGTGAAATCAACAACAACTCTGGCGCCAGAATCCTTGAGTTGATCCAATGAATCACCAAGATCCAAGGCAGCAATAAGGCTTAAGCCTTCGGCAGATTCAACGGCCTTCACGACCTCTGAACCCATGCGTCCCTTTGCACCAAGGACTGCGACCTTAATCATTTCAACACCTTTTCAAATTTCGACGTGTTCTTAAAGGGGCCTACAAGTGCAAGCGTAGGCGTTTTGGTCAAAAAGGCGCTAGCAATTTCGCGTATGTCCTGCTCATTTACGCGTGAAATTGATTTCAAGATGTCGTCAAAGCCCATCACGTGGCCATAGACAATCTCATTTTTACCAATTCTAAACATGCGTGAGCCTGAGTCTTCTTGACTCAAAACCAATGAACCGCGAACTGCGCCTTTAGCACGTTCAATCTCTTCATGCGTCATTGCATTATCAACAACATCAGCTAGAACTTCGCGGATGATTTCCACAACTTCTAGAGCCTTTGTTGGATTACAACCTGCATAGAAACCAATTTGACCACTGCCTGCAAATTGCTGAGCATAGGCATAGACCGAGTATGCAAGACCACGCTTTTCACGAATCTCTTGAAATAAACGTGAAGACATTCCTCCGCCAAGTGCTGAAGCTAGAACGCCCATTGCAAAACGTCGATCATCATGACGGGCAACACCCTCCATGCCATAGAACATGTGTGCTTGCTCAGTTTTGCGAGAAATCAAACCAACGCTCTGTTGCTTAACTTTTTTATCTTGTGCATTTGAGCGAAGAACTGGTGCGCCCATTACATCTAGAAAACCATCAACAGAGAGAGCGGCTTCAACCATAGCAACAACTTTCTTGTGCTTGATATTTCCAGCAACTGCAACTACTAAGTCCTGAGGCAAGTATCGCTTCTTATAGTAGTTATTAACTGTGCTGCGAGACATTCCCTTAATTGATGCAACAGTGCCAAGAATTGGACGCCCTAGAGGAGTATTCCCGTAATAAGTCTCAGCATAGAGATCATGGACTGAATCACTTGGATCATCATCGCGCATCGCGATTTCTTCTAAAACAACCTTACGCTCTGCATCAACATCAAGGGCTGAGACAACTGATGATGTAATTAAATCTGAAATGACATCGATTGCCATAGGCAAATCTGTATCTATCACACGTGCATAGAAGCAGGTGTATTCCTTTGAGGTGAAGGCGTTCATCTCGCCACCGACTGATTCAATCGATGATGAGATTTCAAGTGCGCTGCGTCGCGCAGTTCCTTTAAAGAGTAAATGCTCTAGAAAGTGGGAAGCACCAGCAGTTGCCGGGGATTCATCACGAGATCCAACATTTACCCATATACCAATTGCGGCACTGCGCACCGAAGAGACTTCTTCAGTAACGATGCGCAGACCGCTAGGTAAAACTGAACGACGAACGCTCATTTATTCAGCAGAACCAGTTGTTCCATCTTCAAGAACTGGAACCAAAGACAACTTGCCCTTTGGATCAATCTCGCCGATTTCAACTTGAATCTTGTCGCCAACTTTCATGACCTCTTCCAAGTTCTCTATGCGCTTTCCACCATGCATCTTGCGAATCTGAGATACGTGGAGCAAGCCATCTTTACCTGGCATCAATGAGATAAAGGCACCAAATGCTGCAAGCTTTACAACGGTACCGAGGTAGCGCTCACCAACTTCTGGCATCTGTGGGTTAGCAATTGCATTGATTTGAGCACGTGCAGCCTCAGCTGATGGACCATCAACTGCGCCGATGTAAATTGTGCCGTCATCTTCAATTGAAATATCTGCACCCGTTTCATCTTGGATCTGGTTAATAATCTTGCCCTTAGGCCCGATTACTGCGCCGATCTGATCAACTGGAATCTTCACAGAGATAATGCGTGGAGCAAATGGGCTCATCTCATCTGGGCCATCAATTGCTTCATTCATTACATCTAAAATTGCAAGACGCGCTTCTTTAGCTTGGTGCAGAGCACCGGCTAGAACTGAAGCAGGAATTCCATCAAGCTTTGTATCTAGCTGCAAAGCTGTAACGAAGTCCTTTGTTCCAGCGACTTTAAAGTCCATATCGCCAAATGCATCCTCTGCACCAAGAATGTCAGTGAGTGCTACATATTCGACCTTGCCATCGACAGTGTCAGAGATAAGACCCATTGCAATACCGGCAACTGGTGCGCGAAGTGGAACACCTGCGTTATAGAGCGCAAGAGTTGATGCACACACAGATCCCATAGATGTTGATCCATTTGAACCAAGTGCTTCAGAGACCTGACGGATTGCGTAAGGGAACTCTTCGCGTGTTGGAAGTACTGGAATCAATGCACGCTCGGCAAGTGCACCGTGGCCAATTTCGCGGCGCTTAGGAGTACCAACTCGACCAGTCTCACCAGTTGAATATGGTGGGAAGTTGTAGTTGTGCATATAACGCTTATGGTTTTCAGGATTCAACGTATCTAGCTGTTGTTCCATCTTGAGCATGTTAAGAGTCGTGATTCCAAGAATCTGTGTCTCTCCACGTTCAAAGATTGCTGAACCGTGAACACGAGGAATTACCTCTACCTCTGCAGAGAGTGCACGGATGTCTCGCAAGCCACGTCCATCGATACGAATCTTGTCACGCAAAACGCGCTGACGAACAAGCTTCTTCGTTAATGAACGAAACGCTGCAGGAACTTCCTTCTCACGGCCTTCAAAGGCAGCAGAAACTGATTCCTTCGTAGATGCAGAAATCTCATCAATCTTTGTTTCGCGCTCTTGCTTGCCAGAAATTGTTAGCGCCTTTGCAAGATCTGCACTTGCTGCCTTTTCAACGGCTGCAAATACATCATCTTGGTAATCAAGAAAGACTGGGAACTCAGCAGTTGGCTTTGCAGCCACCTTGGCAAGCTTTGTCTGCGCTTCACAGAGAATCTTGATAAATGGCTTTGCAGCATCGAGACCTTGTGCAACAACTTCTTCAGTAGGAGTTGGAGCACCACCCCGGATGAGTTCAATTGTGCGCTCGGTGGCTTCTGCTTCAACCATCATGATTGCAACATCTCCATCGCTGATACGACCAGCAACAACCATGTCAAAGACTGCGTTTGCAACCTGTGAATGGTTAGGAAAAGCAACCCACTGTCCATCAATCAAGGCCACGCGAACGCCACCGATTGGACCAGAGAAAGGCAAACCTGCAAGCTGTGTTGACATTGAAGAAGCATTAATTGCGATTACGTCATACATGTGGTCTGGATTAAGTGCCATTACTGTCACAACGATTTGAACTTCATTACGAAGTCCCTTAACGAATGATGGGCGCAATGGACGGTCGATTAAACGACACGTAAGAATTGCATCTTCTGATGGACGACCTTCGCGACGGAAGAATGATCCTGGAATACGACCAACTGCATACATTTTCTCTTCAACATCAACTGTCAAAGGAAAGAAATCAAATTGATCTTTAGGGGTCTTTGATGCAGTTGTTGCTGAGAAGATCATTGTTTGATCATCTAAGTAAACTGCTGCTGCTCCTGCTGCTTGGCGCGCTAGGCGACCTGTTTCAAAACGAATCTCTCGTTTTCCAAATTTTCCGTTATCAATAACTGCAACGGCTGACTGAACCTCTTGACCCTCCATGGGTCCTCCTTTATTACTATGGACACGACTCATTGCAAGTCACATCGTGGTTACTACCCACTTAAAGGAGAAATGAATCTTCGATCGAAGTTCACGCACAGTAATTTGTGCGGAAACCACTACCGAGGACCATTTGCCTTGAAGTGGTGTAGGTATTACTTAATTAACGGCGAATACCGAGCTTCTCGATAATCACGCGGTAACGGTTGATATCTGTCTTAGCAAGGTATTGAAGAATGCGACGACGACGACCAACTAGCAACAACAGACCACGACGGTTGTGGTGATCATGTGGATTGGTCTTTAAATGTAATGTGATTTCTTCAATACGCTCAGATAGCAAAGCAACCTGAGCTTCAGGACTTCCCGTGTCAGTAGGAGTAGATCCGAACTGCGCGACAATTTGCTTTGTTACTTCTGGTGTTAATGCCATTCTTTAGTACTCCTTGGTTTCTGATCACGAGGGCTTTCGGTTTGCCTCACGAAAGCTCGCTTTCTCGTTGGACGGGGCAAGATTACCAGCGGAGGCGAATAAGGTGAAATCCTGAGCCTAAAGCTCGGTTAATGCACGTGCTTTAGCACAGTCTTTAGCCATCTGCTCTAGCAATGGCTCAAGTCCATCAAATTTTAAAGTTTCACGAAGTCGCCAACCAAATTCAATTGTTGCTCGTTTTGAATAGAGCTCTAAACCAACTTGATCAATTGCATATGCCTCAACTTGGCGGCCCCGGACTCCATCAAATGTTGGATTAGTTCCAATTGAAATTGCAGCAGGCCATCTATCAATACCTACAGTTAACCATCCTGCATACACACCATCAGCTGGAATTGTTTGATTTTCGAGATCTCCCAGATTTGCCGTTGGATAACCAATTTCGCGACCACGCTTTTCACCATGAACAACAATTCCATCTAAACGATGTGGTCTGGTTAAAAGTGTGCGTGCAAGTTCAACATTTCCTTCAACAATTAACTTGCGGATCCGAGTGGATGAAACAACTTCTCCCTCAGAGGGAGCGAGATCTAGAACGATGGTTTCAAACTGGGAATGAGCTTTGAGTGAATCAACATTTCCGGCAGCCTTTGATCCATACGTGAAGTTCTTACCCACGACAACTTTAGTGGCACCCAACTGGTCTACTAAAACTTTATTCACAAAATCCTCAGGTGTCATAGCGGCAAACTCTGGTGTGAACTTCATGACGGCAACTTGATCTGCATTATGGATCTTAAGAAGCTCAATCCGATCAGTCAAAATAGTGAGCAAAGTTGGAGCTCGATCAGGTGCAAAAACAGTTGTTGGATGTGGATCAAAGGTCAGCGCAATAATCTTTTCATCACCAGCAATCTTTTTAGCCTGATTGAGTACTTCTTGGTGGCCCTTATGGACACCGTCAAAGACTCCAATGACTACAACGCTCATGGCCTTATTCTCTCAGACCTAGTTAGCTGCCGCGAATACGGCGATGGGCTTAGCTAAACCATCCTTGTTGCGCAGCAGTGCAATGAGATCTTGACCAGAAATTGCTGCATAGATCTCTTCATCTAGGTTAGCACTTAACGGGCGCCCAAAGGAAAGTTCATTGACTTCATCAAGTGCCAGCTCACGCGTGCTAAATGTTGCTCGTGCGACATCTACTAATCCAAGGATTGAAAACTCACCCGCCTTAAGGGCTGTGAGAGAAATTGATTTATCCAAACTAAAGCCAGCAACGCGCGTGCGACGCAAGGAATTCAAGTGTCCACCTACTTCAAGTGCATTTCCACAATCTCGAGCAATAGCACGGATAAAAGTTCCGGCAGAGCAGGTTACTTCAATATCTACTTCAATTACATTTTCGATACGCCGCACTTCTTTGATGTCCAATTGAGAGATTGTTACTTCGCGAGCAGCAAGTTCAACGCTTTCTCCTGCTCGTACACGATCATATGCTCGCTCACCATCAACTTTCACGGCAGAGACAGAACTTGGGCGTTGCATGATGGTTCCACGCATCTTTGCCATCTCTACTTCTATTTGCTCATCAGTAATTGCTGAGACATCTGCGCGTGAAATCACTTCACCTTCAACATCATCTGTGACTGTTGCAGCACCTAAAACAACAGTTGCTCTATATGTCTTGTCTCCATTTGTAATATATTGAAGTAAGCGAGTTCCATTGTTAAACCCTAAAACCAAAATACCTGTAGCTATCGGATCAAGAGTTCCTGCATGACCCACTTTGCGAGTACCAAGTGCGCGCCGTGCGATTGCCACAACATCGTGGCTTGTCATACCTGGTTCTTTATCTACAACCAGAAATCCGTGCTCGATGATTAATCCTCTTCAATTACACGAGGAGCTTTATATGGATCTTCTCCCCCGGCATATGTTGCATTTGCACGAAGTGCGGCTACCTCGGCATCTAGTTCATGTACTTTTGAAAGCAATGAATCAAGTGCTTTAGCACTTTCAGGTAAACCATCTTCAAAAAAAGCAATCGTTGGCGTAATACGCAAACCTAATTCACGCCCAAGTGCTGATCTGATTGCACCGTTTGCACTCTCTAGAGCAGCAGTTGTTGCAGCACGTTGGTCGATATCGCCAAGGACTGTATAGAAAATAGAGGCCTGTTGTAGATCTCCAGTTACGCGTGCATCAGTAACTGTGACAAAGCCAAGACGTGGATCCTTAATCTTTGTCTCAAGCAATTGCGCCACAATTACTTTGATTCGGTCTGCAACCTTTTGGCTGCGGTGTGATGCTGCCATTGTTATACCCGCTTTGTTTCGCGCATCTCAAAGACTTGAATGGTATCGCCAATTTGAAGATCCTTCATATTGCCAAGACCAATTCCGCATTCGAAGCCTTCTTTGACTTCAGTTGCATCATCTTTAAAGCGCTTGAGTGAATCGATTGTGAGATTATCAAGAATGAGGGTTTCACCGCGCAAAATACGTGCCTTTGCATTGCGACGGATAACTCCATCCTTAACAAGTGAACCTGCGATGTTTCCAGCCTTAGATGATTTGAAGATCTCACGAACTTCCGCATTACCAGTGATAACTTCTTCATAGATTGGCTTGAGCAGACCCTTAAGTGAGAGTTCAATCTCTTCAATTGCTTGATAGATGACTGAGTAGAAGCGAACTTCAACGCCTTCTTGATCAGCAAAGATGGCAGTTTGAGGTTCTGGCTTAACGTTAAAGCCAATAACTACTGCAGTTGAAGCAGATGCCAAGGTAATATCGCTCTTAGTAATTGCACCAACTCCACGGTGAATAACCCGAAGGTCAACTTCTGCGCCAACATCTAACTGCATTAATGCTTCTTCTAGAGCTTCTACAGATCCGCTCACGTCACCCTTAAGAATCAAATTAAGAGTAGTGATCTTGGATTGCTCCATAAAGTCTTCAAGTGAGACCTTCTTGCGTGCCTTAGCAAGTTGTGCATTGCGCTCTGCCGCTTGACGCTTTTCAGCAATCTGACGGGCGGTGCGATCTTCATCGGCAACTAAGAATGTGTCTCCAGCACTTGGAACAGATGTGAAACCAAGAACCTGAACAGGACGTGATGGACCAGCGATTTCTACTAAATCACCATTCTCATCCAACATTGCACGAACGCGACCAAACGCACCACCAGCAACAATTGGATCACCAATTCGTAGCGTTCCGCGTTGCACCAGCACGGTCGTAACTGGGCCACGTCCACGATCGAGGTGAGCTTCAATTGCCACACCACGAGCAGAATCATCTGCAACAGCGCGCAAATCAATAGCTGCATCGGCAGTAAGAAGAATTGATTCAATCAAATCTTCAACGCCTTGACCTGACTTAGCAGAAACGTTTACGAAGATTGTCTCTCCACCGTACTCTTCTGCGATTAAGTTGTACTCAGTTAATTGCTGTCGAACCTTATCTGGGTTCGCACCCTCTTTATCCATCTTATTGACTGCAACAACTATTGGAACATCGGCTGCTTGAGCATGGTTTAGTGCTTCAATTGTCTGAGGCATGATTCCATCATCTGCGGCCACAACAAGAACTGCGATGTCAGTCACCTTGGCGCCGCGAGCACGCATAGCTGTAAAAGCTTCATGACCTGGTGTATCAATAAAGGTAATTGCACGATTAATCCCGTTATGGTCATGGTGAATTTGATAAGCACCAATGTGCTGAGTAATTCCACCAGCTTCAGATTTCATTACTTCACTCTTACGGATTGCATCCAAAAGTGAAGTCTTACCGTGGTCAACGTGACCCATAACAGTTACTACTGGTGGGCGTGCAACCAATGTATCTGGATCAATATCACTGAGCTCATCAGTTAAATCAATATCAAAGCCTTGGAGAAGTTCACGATCTTCATCTTCTGGGCTAACAATCTGAATGTCATAACCAAGTTGAACACCAAGAATTTCAAAAGTATCAGAATCAACAGATTGTGTCGCCGTGACCATCTCACCTAAGTGAAATAGTGCTGCAACTAAGGCTGCTGGATCGGCATTGATCTTGTCTGCAAAATCTGCCAACGAAGCACCGCGACGCATACGGATAGGAGTCTTACCATCACCGTGTGGAATAACTGCACCACCAAGTTGAGGTGCTTGCATATTATCAAATTCATCACGCAATGCTTTTCTAGATTTAGATTTACGTCCTGACTTCTTGCTTGCATTCTTTCCAAATGCTCCGCCTGCACCGCCACGTTGTGGTTGACGACCGCCACCTGGACGTTGTGGTCCACCTGCTGGTGCTCCGCCTGTATTTGATTTATATGGAGATGCTGGTGCACCAGTTGATGGCGCCCCAGTGCGTGGAGGAAAACCTGTACCGGCAGGTGGACGAGATCCTGGTGGGCGTGCTGCAAATCCTGGACGTACTGAACCTGGACGTGGTCCTGACATTCCAGGACGTTGCGGTGCACCACCTGGTCGCTGAGGTGGACGTGGTGTTGTTCCACCAGTTGAAAATGGATTATTACCTGGACGTGGCGGACGTGGAAGTGCTCCACCAGTTGAAAATGGATTATTACCTGGACGTGGTGCAGGTTTTGGAAGCGCTGATTTTTCTTCAGCGATTGCTTCTGCAGCATGTGTCTTTGCAGATTCTGCCTTTGCTGCTTCAACGCGTTCTTGTTGTGCCTTAAGTGCGTTGATATCTACGCCTAGTTCTGCTGCTAACTCCGCAGCTTGTTCAGCACTTACTTCACTCTTAGGTTTTACCGCTGCCTTTTTTGCTGCAGCCTTTTTGACAGGCTTTTTTTCCTCTGCAGGTTTTGCATCGGGATACATCTCGATGAGCTTTCGCACAACTGGTGCTTCTACTGTCGATGATGCTGATCGGACGAATTCGCCCATTTCTTGGAGCTTTGCAAGGACAACCTTGCTCTCCATACCGAGTTGCTTTGCTAACTCGTGTACGCGGACCTTTGACACTTTTTCCCCTGTCTTGGCCCGCATGAAACTTCACATGCAAGCCCTAGTTGTACGACCTCATAGTTCTAACGAGCTCATTTGAGTTTCATATCTTTCTTTTCCATTTCTTCGGTTAAAGCAATGCCCCATGGTATCGAATCCAAGGCCTGAATACATAATGGCCTTAAGTCTCAATCGGATTGTCTGGGTGAATATCGATTCGCCAGCCAGTTAAGCGGGCCGCTAAGCGTGCATTTTGCCCATCTTTTCCGATGGCAAGTGAGAGTTGGTAATCAGGCACAACCACCTTAGCAGAGCGCCCAGCTAGGTCTGTGATTTGAACCGATGCAACTTTTGCCGGTGCGAGTGAATGTCCAACAAATGTTGCAGGATCTTCTGACCAATCAACAATATCGATTTTCTCACCATGTAATTCATCCATCACTGCGCGAGCACGAGCGCCCATTGGTCCAATGAGTGAACCCTTAGGACTAACTCCTGCTCGGTGTGAGCGAACTGCAATCTTTGTGCGATGTCCTGCTTCGCGTGCGACTGCCATGATTTCAACAATGCGATCATTAATCTCAGGAACTTCTAGAGCAAATAACTGCTTGACAAGTGCAGGGTGACTGCGAGATAACATGATCTCAGGTCCTTTTAATCCCTGTTTTACTTCAACAACAAAACATTTGATGCGATCACCGTGGTTATATATCTCACCTGGTACTTGTTCTTGTGGCGGAATTCGTCCTTCAAATCGCCCGAGATTAACTAGAATCATTTTCGGATCTCGGCCTTGCTGAACAACGCCAGAAATAACATCACCGACATTGGCAGTGAACTCTGCAACGATTGATGCATCATTGGTTTCACGCATCTTCATCTTGATTACTTGTCTGGCTGTTGATGTGGCAACGCGTGAGAATCCCTCTGGCATATCTTGCTCATCACCGATTTTCTCGCCAATTTCATTGAACTGAGGAATCAATATTTGAATTTCGCCTGACTCACGATTTAGTACAGCATGAGCATGCCGCTTAGCATCATCGGTCTGGTTATAGGCGGTAAGCACGCCTACCTCAATGGCTTGAATCAACTGCTCCAAGGGAATGCCTTTTTCATTGGTGAGTTCTACTAAGGCTGACATCTCAACATGCATTAGTTGTCATCCTTTCGATTAAATTCAATTTCAACCACAGCGCGCTTGATATCTGCAAAGGCAATCTCATGGTTTTTCATACGTCCTTTAATGTTTTCAACTAACTGGGCATGGGTATCGTTAAATTCACCGAGTCTGGCAGTGACAACTGTTCCATCGTTGAGAGTCACCTTGATTAATCGAGTGAGGTTTTTAGTCCAGTGGCGGGGCAAAGTAAGTGGACGATCAACACCTGGAGACGTGACTTCTAGTGTGAAAGGGTTATCACCCAATGCGGGTTCATTATCTAAAAGCTCTGAGATTACGCGCGAAACTGAAGTTACTTCATCCATGTTGAGCGGCTTTATTCCATCAACGACACATATAACAGTGCTGTGATTACCGGCTCTTTGTATTTGAACTTCTTCTAAGAAAAACCCCGCATTTTCAACAACTGGGGTGAGAAGTTCGGTTAATGAATCCTTGAGCGCCATGAGTATTTCTGCTTTCTTATTAAGTTGTAAGCACAATTGTAACTAGAAAGATGAGAAAGTATCAATTCCTACTTTTACGATTAAAGCCACCGTGACTATGAGGAATACCTTGCGCACCAGCACTGATCCACCTCGGATAGCCAGGCGTGAACCTAAAATTGCCCCAGCAACATTGGCCGCGCCTAACATCAATCCGAGCTTCCAAATAATTGCTCCATTTAAACCGAAAATCATGATTGCTCCAACATTTGTTGAAACATTAACAACTTTTGCAATTGCAGATGCAGTGATGAACGCATATCCAAGTGATGCCACCAAAATCAACATCAGAAATGAGCCTGTACCTGGTCCAAAGATTCCATCATAGAAACCGATAATGAGGCCAGCAGCAATTGATATCTGGATTCGACGCTTTGATGCATGGCGCAGTAATTCTATTTTCCCCAAATCTGGCTTTATCCATGTATAAATCGCAACAACGATAAGAAGTACCAGAACAATTGGGCGCATCGATTGTGAAGGAATACGCGAGGCAAGAGATGCACCAATAGCAGATCCAATAAATGCTGGAATTGCCATGGCGGCAAGAACTTTAATGTCGGGCTTTATCTGTCTGCGATAGAGAGCTGCTGCCGTTGTTGTCCCAAAAACTGATCCTAATTTGTTGGTACCAAGAACTGTGACAGTATCTGTTTTAGGTAAACCTATTAAAAGAGCTGGAAGTTGAATTAAACCCCCACCACCTGCGATTGAATCAACAAATCCAGCGAAAAATGATGCAAATATTAGAAATAGAACCGTAGTAAGCGTTATGTCAGCAAACACTTTTCTAGGCTAGCAACTTGGCAATTGTTGATACTGCATCCGCAAGTAAAATTTCACTCTTATCCCCGCTCTTACGGACGCGAACTTCAACTTTGCCTTCAGCTAGCGCTTTACCAACCACCACAATGATTGGATTACCAATCAATTCGGCATCTTTAAACTTCACGCCAGCACTTGCATCACGACGATCATCGAGCATCACAGTAATCCCTGATGCTTCAAGCTTTTGGCCAATATCAAGAGCGGTATCAAATGGAAGATTCTCTTTACCTGTGGCAACAAGGTGAACCTTGGCTGGAGCGATTTCTGCTGGCCAGTTAAGTCCAATCTCATCACTAGTCTGCTCAGCAATTGCGGCAACTGCGCGTGAAACACCAATCCCATAAGAACCCATAGTTACTACTTGGGATTTACCGTTGTGATCTAAGACCGTAAGGCTAAGCGCCTCTGCATATTTGCGACCAAGTTGGAAAATATGACCAATTTCAATTGCGCGATCAATAATAATTTCAGTCTTGCACTCTGGGCAGCTATCACCAGCTCGAACTTCAGCTGCTTCAACGTATGCATCTGGAGTGAAGTCACGACCATTAACAACATATCGGGCGTGGTGATCCTTTTTATTTGCACCACTTATCCATGCTGTTCCTGGTGCTACGCGTGGATCAGCTAGAACCTTAATTCCAGATTTTGCGGCATCTTGTGGTCCGATGTATCCCTTAACAAGTGAAGGATGTTTTGCAAAGTCTGCTTCTTCAAATACACGAAGTTCGTGAACGCCACCTAGGTTTTCCTGCAGGCGCTTCAAATCAACCTCACGATCACCTGGGACTAAAACAGCGATTGGTGTGCCATCTGCCACCAACATAATGTTTTTCAAGGTATCACCTGCGCTATATCCCCCACCAAATTTCTCATTCATCAGATCGACAAGTGAATCAATAGTTGGAGTATTTGGAGTGTTCAATACTTCAAGTGCAGGTGTGACTGATGCATCACCGGCAGGAACTTTTGTAACCATCGCTTCAACATTTGCAGCAAAGCCACAGCTAGGACAAAGCACATATGTGTCTTCACCTGTTAAACATGGAGCTAAGAACTCTTCTGACTTCGAGCCGCCCATAGCCCCAGAGACTGCCTTAACAATGTTGTATTTGATTCCTAAGCGATCAAAACAACTGATATAGGCATCACGATGCTTTTGATAGGAGACTTCTAAACCAGCATCATCAACATCAAATGAATATGAATCCTTCATCACAAACTCACGCCCACGAATGATTCCACTGCGTGGTCGTGCTTCATCGCGATACTTCGTTTGAATTTGATAGATAGAAA
>SXYM01000051.1 GCA_005789205.1 Actinomycetota bacterium
ATCACAAATCTGGCTGCGTTAGCTCCGGCTAATAGGATTCTGCGATCAACTCGATCGACTAAGGCCCCAATAGGAATGGCAAATAGGAGCCATGGCAGCATGACCAAGGCGCTAATCGCTGAGATCAGGACTGGATTCTTAGTAAGTGTGACTGCAAGAAGAGGAGCGGCAGCGATTAAAACCCCATCGGCTAAATTCGAGGCAAGGCTGGCGCCCCACATGCGATTAAAGGCCGGCCCTAGGGATTTCATGCGCTCGAGCCTAATGCTGAAAACTAGATAAGTAGTAGCTTTTTAGCTTTTTCAACGGCGCTATTGCGCCCATCTGCCTCTAACTTTCGATAGGTGTTGCGCAGATGTGTCTTCATGGTGTTTTGTGAAATATGTAGAGTCTTAGCAATTGCAGAAATTGGATTACCTGTAGTCAGGTGCTTAAGAATTTCTAGTTCACGTTGAGTTAGCTTTTCTTCTAACTCGCCAGAGTCTGTATTGATGGTGTGAAGACGTTCAGTCATGGCTTGAACTAACCCTTCCATATAGATAGTTGGCTTTGCTGCTGCTGCTTTAACGATGAGTGAATACATTCCACTCTGTCGGATGAAATACTCGTGATAACCATT
The DNA here is from genome assembly GCA_005789205.1 of Actinomycetota bacterium. Lineage (GTDB taxonomy): Bacteria > Actinomycetota > Actinomycetes > Nanopelagicales > Nanopelagicaceae > Planktophila. The sequence goes on from SXYM01000051.1 coordinate 620, forward strand.
TTCAGCGCCAAGGGCCAGGGCTTTGTTGAGAGATTTAAGTGCCACATTTTCATGATCTAAGTTGATGCTGACCTCTGATAACCACTTATTGATCTTCTCTCGCACTGTTCTCTCTGGCAGTGCATCAATTTGTGAAACAAGCTTTTTTGGGTCCTTGGCGAATTGAATATTTCCTTCAATTTGGCGCACTAATTCAATTTTTGGCATTCGCTTAACAAGCTCATCTGCCCGTGACCAATCCTTTGTGGTAAGGCGTAAGAAAACTTCGCTCATATCAATCATCCAACTCAATTGATTGGGTGTGTGAAGCTTTGATAAGAATGCACGCTGTTTTGCTATTGCTTGAGATCCGGTGGAGATCGCACCTTGGCTTATTTGGATGCGAGTGAGAGTTCCTTCGGCCATGAGATACCAGGGCCATATTTCCCAACTGGATGCTTCACTCATCAAGGAGTTAAGTGTCTCTAGGCAGTTATCTAAATCAGATGCTTCTAGCTGGGCACGAGCCAAGACCAACATCGCATCTAACGGTCCATTAATTCCAACAAAACCAGATTCTTTGGCTTGAGATATTGCAATTTGTGAGATCTCTGCAGCTTGGAAATATTGGCCCTCTGAATAAAGGACCATGGATTGTATGCAAGCAAGTTGATATGAATTTAACTGAGGCTCGCCACCTCCGGGCAACGATTTTGCTTGTGAATAAGCATCAGCTAATACCGCAAAATCATCATAGAGAAATGCTTGACGTGCTCGAAGTCTGAGGAGTGCAAGCAAATCAGATGAATCTAAAGCATCATCTGTCTCAAGTTTGGAGATGGCAACATCTAAGCATTGCGTTGTTCGCTCAAAATCTCCTCGTGCGAAATAGATATTGGCTTTAACCATCGCACTTAGACGATGGAGGAATTTTCCATCTGGGGAGAGTCCAGCAATATATTCCAGCTCTGATGCAAGAGCCTCAGCGCTTTGAAATTCCGAACTCACAAGATGGCCAACAACTCGAATTGCTTTCTTCATCACCTCACCTTGAGCAGATGAATCACCGGCAAAATGTGCCCATTTAATGAGCAAATCGCCACGACCAATGGCGGCCATCTGGCGCACGCTAGATCTAAAAGTTTGTGCAAACTGCTCTTCATTTCCAGACTCATGGGCAAAGTGCAAGGCCTTTGAGTAGTCCCCACGCTGTGTGAAGAGCTCGGCTAATTTTTGCTGCACTGCTTTCATCTCATCCCAATTCTCATGAGGAATTTGAGTTAAAGCCTCATAGATAATTGGGTTAAAGCGATAAGTGCGATTTATTGTTGCTGACGCGGTCACAAATAGGCCATCTATGGCTATTCGGTTGAGGAGTTCTTCTGAATAATCCTTACCTAAAATCACTGAGGCTATCTCTAAGTCAAACTCTTCGATAATCGCTAATTTGCGCAGTTTCTCCTTGGTGGCCTGTGAAAAAGTGTTATAGCTTTCAATTGCAAGCACCCCAAGAGGATTAACATTTGCCGCAATTGCCTTTGAAAAGGTTGTATGAGAATTACCTTTTGAAATATTGCGACACATCAACTGCACCGCTGATGGCCATCCCTCACACATTGCTAATTCTTTAGCATTTCCATTTTCCTGTATATCAACGCCATTAATTGCCGCTACCAATTCAACTTCTTCTTTTGAAAACTTTAGCTCTTCACTTGTAATGACACTTAGACTTCCTAATGTTGCATATCTTGCCAAAGATGTCATTGGTGTATTTCTACGAATAATTACCAAGTGGCAGTTATCGGGAACGCAATCTATGATGTGCTGTGCATAGGGTGCGATCTCAGTATTCTCTGCACGTCCAGCATCGATGACCCAGTTAAATTCTCCATTTAATTGACCAACCGCGGCCGCCAATAATTGAATAGATTCGGCAGGTTCAAAATGTTCTACTCGGCTAACATTTGCAAAGAAATTTGGAAAATGAGCTGTAAGAGCTGCGATGGCATGTGCTTGAAAATCTTGCATTGTGTCGGTGACATCTACGGTGTACCAAAAAGTTGGGCGATTATTTTCTTTCACCCATTCAGCGACTAAGGTTGTTTTTCCAAACCCAGCTGGGGCGATAACTAAAGTTGCACCAGGCAGATTGCGTTCAAAAAGATTGAAAAGATGCTTACGCGATAAAAAATTTGCTGAAAGTGCAGGTGGCTGCGAGCGCGGAAGGCTCACCCCGGCAGAGGTCACTTTTTGAGCACTCATGGCTAAGGGTGATACCTGAGCCTTGCAAAAACAAGACTAAATCACCCTACGAGGGGTGAGATAAGCGGGGGATTTTCAGGCGGGGATTCTCTGGCCACGAACCCTACAGAGCTAGGTTCTTTGTTATCTGATCCGCGTGCTCAATTGCATGGCGGGTGTAAACCTGAAGCCAACGCTCCAGTGAAAACTCACCCTTTTCGGAGTGAATGCAAAAGTTTTTTAACTGCTCCGGTTCAAGTCGCTTGATGATTTCAAGTGATCCTGCGCGAACTGCTTTAAAGACTTCTATGGATGTCTGTACTGGCAAAACGGTGTATCCAAGAGTTGGATTCTTACCCCAGGCACCTTCGTCATAACCTTGAATAGCAGATCCAGGTTCTGCAACTAAGCGCTTTAAGCGCGCAAATGATTGAGCTTCGCTATCGGCGCAGTGGTGAATAACTTGGCGGGAACTCCAATCCTCTCCCAGGCACACATCGAGCTTTGATTCAGGGACGCTTGTGGCAATAGTTAAAAACTCATTTGTAGCTTTTTCATAGGCTGCTGCAATCTCGGCAATCGATGACATTAGTTTCCAATCTCTAACTGGGCTAAATGGTTCTCAACCATATGGTCGTGACCCTTAACTTTATCTCTAAATAGTGTGATGACAAAAACAAGAACGGCCCGGTTCGCATCGCTGCGAGCCGGGCCGTTCTACCCTCGATTTTAAAAGCTGAGAAGTAGCGGAACTACTTATTCATCTTTGCGATGAGTTCCTTCGCCTTGGCGAGGAAAGTTCCCTCTACAACGACATAACCAAGCTTTGGATCTGTGCCTGAGCACGCTGGGGAAAGAATGTACTCAGCAAGTTGCTTGACTGCTGCACCCTTTGTCTTATCTGCATATGAAGTTTCTACCAACATATAGGAGACGATGCCTAGTGTGTATGCACCAGCGACCTTTGTTGAATAGTCATAAGTCACGATTCCATTGGCATCCTGCTTAGCCTCACCCAAGAAAGCTGAAACGGCTGCAGAGTCAGGGAAAACGAATTGACCTGATGCATTACTGACGTAAGAAGCACGGAGACCGTATGCATCTCCCCAGTTCTTCTCTGCATAAGTAATTGAGTAAGGTGTCTTTGCTGCAAGAGTTGCAATGCCTTGTGAAGCATTAGCTCCAACGATGCGACCAATGTTCTTTGGATCATTGATATTTCCAGGGAATGCAGTTGTAAAGGCGTCATTACCCTTCTTTGTCCAAACTGATGGAGCAACACCATTTAACCAAGTTGTGAA
>SXYM01000002.1 GCA_005789205.1 Actinomycetota bacterium
CCTCCACTTGCAGCCCTTGCAACTGGTGATGTTGCATTCGATGGTGATCCACGTTCTTATGAGCGCCCATTGGGGCCAGTAATTAGAGCTTTAGAGGAGTTAGGGATTTCGATTGAGCATGATGGTCGATACAGCTTGCCGCTCAAATTGCACGGAACTGGCAAAATTACGGGCGGTGCCTTAACTATTGATGCAAGTGCATCTAGCCAGTTCTTATCAGCACTTCTACTGGTTGCACCAAGTTTTGAGAATGGCATTGTTACAACACATAAAGGTGGTCAACTTCCATCGATGCCCCACATTGAAATGACAGTTGATATGTTGCGCGGCTTTGGAGCAAATATAGAAGTTGATACAGCGGCACACTCATGGAGTGTTAAGGCTGGAAAACTTCATGGTCAAGAGTTAGTAATCGAACCTGATCTATCTAATGCCGCGCCGTTTTTATCTCTTGCAATGGTCTGTGGTGGAAGTGTCACTATTGCAGATTGGCCTAAGACCACTACTCAGCCAGGAGATCAATTACGCTCAATCTTCACGCGCATGGGCGCAAAAGTTTCTATGAATGAGCGCGGATTAACCTTAAGTGGAACTGGCGTGATTCATGGAATTGATATTGATTTACATGATGTTGGCGAACTAACTCCAGCTATTGCAGCAGTTGCAGCCCTTGCCGATTCACCGTCACATTTGCGCGGTATTGCACACCTACGCCTGCATGAAACTGATCGCCTTGCTGCCCTCACACGCGAAATAAATGCTCTAGGTGGAGATGTAGTTGAGGAAGAAAGTGTGCTTCATATAACTCCAGCACCATTACATGGCGGCGTATTCCATACATATGACGACCACCGCCTAGCAACAGCTGGCGCAGTTATTGGTTTAGTAGTTCCAGTAATTGAAGTTGAAAACATTTCAACGACTCGTAAAACTCTGCCTGATTTTCCAGGTCTATGGAGTTCTCTTCTTGCTTAATCAGAGAATCAAACTATGAGCCCACGCGAATACGACGAATCAGATGCGCGCGTAAGGCCTGCACGCAGTACACGTCCACGAAGCAAAGATCGCCCTAGTCATTCCACTGCCATTTCAGCACTTGTCACCGGAGTTGATCGCGGGCGACAAACATGTGTTACTGACGAAGGCGTGATTATCACTGCAATGCGTGCAAGAGAACTTGGACCTAAATCTGTTGTGGTGGGTGATCAAGTTTCGATTGTTGGTGATGTTACTGGTAATGAAGGAAGTTTAGCTCGCATCGTTTCAGTCAATGAGCGCAGAAACTCACTCAGCAGAACCGTTGATGATACTGCTCAAGTTGAGCGCACAATTGTTGCCAACGTAGATCAACTTGTCATAGTTGTTGCAGCATTAAACCCTGAACCACGTCGCGGCCTTATTGATCGCTTCCTAGTTTCAGCTTTCACCGAGGGTATTACGCCAAAGTTAGTAGTCACTAAAACTGATTTAGGAGTGATTCCAGAGTTCTTGGCTGAGTATGCAAAGTTAGATGTTGAAATCCTGCACACAGCAATTAAGAGTGATTCTCGTGGAAAAGATTTAGAAGCACTGCACCGCATGCTCTCAGGCAAAATCTCTGTGCTCGTGGGTCATTCAGGTGTTGGTAAGTCAACACTCATTAACGCACTTGTCCCTGCAGCATATCGTTTAACTGGTGATGTGAATGAGGCAACGGGTCGTGGCCGCCACACGTCATCTAGCGCTGTTGCACTTGCACTAGACACACATGATGGATGGATTATTGATACACCTGGAATTAGAGCATTCGGACTCTCACATATCGATGTCAGTCGAATCGTTGATGCCTTCACCGATCTTTCTCTTGTAGCTGCAACATGTTTGTCGAATTGCTCACACGCTGAAAGCTCTTGCAAACTTGATGCATGGGCTGCGCCCAACGGGGTAGTTGACCCTGAGAAAGCAGCCAGATTAAGCAGTCTTCGCTCGTTGTTATCGGTCAAAGACCAAGCAGTATTTGTGCCAGAGGATTAGTATTCAATCTGTAAATAATGCGCATGAGTTGATTGAGAGAAGAATAGAAAATGAGCGAGAGTAAGTACGCCGAAGATTTAGCTTTGGCACACCTACTCGCCGACATTGCAGATGCAATCTCACTCGATCGCTATCAATCATTAGATTTAGTAATTACGACCAAGCCAGATAACACACCAGTTACAGATGCTGATCGCGCTGTTGAAACGGCAATCAGAGAGGCACTCGCAACTCATCGTCCGAATGATGGATTACTTGGAGAAGAGTTTGGCAGTGATATAACAGGGACTAAGCGCTACTGGGTTATAGATCCCATTGATGGAACTAAGAACTTTATGCGTGGAGTTCCAACGTGGGCCACTCTTATTGCACTTGTCGAAGTTGCAGAAGATGGCACACAAGAAGTTGTAGTTGGAATTGCTAGTTCTCCTGCACTTGCACGGCGTTGGTATGCATCATGCTGTGAAGGTGCATATGTCACCTTTAATGGTCAGAGTAGAAAATTAGCAGTCTCACAAGTTTCATCTATAACTGATGCATCAGTTGCATATTCAGATTTTGTTGGTTTTGGCACACGCTTAAAGGCTTTTAACTCAATTCTTTCTACTGCCTGGCGTACTCGAGGAATGGGCGATTTTTGGTCACACATGTTGGTCGCAGAAGGCGCTGTTGATATCGCTATTGAACCAACCCTTGCAGTCTGGGATATGGCTGCCCTAGATATCATTGTTCGCGAAGCTGGAGGAGTGTTTACAAATACTTCAGGTGAACATGGTCCATTTGGTGGTAGTGGAGTATCAACTAATAAAGTAGTCCATGAAGCTGTAATCAAAGCGTTGAATGCATAAGTGACCATGGCAACTGAAGCAATCTTAGAACCCACAACTCTTGCCATTGAGGGAATGACCTGTTCATCCTGCGTGAATGCAGTTGAAAAAGCACTCAATAACATGGTTGGCGTTCGAGCAACAATTAACTTTGCTACAGAGACTGCGCACGTTTTGGCACCTGCGGATATGAATATTAAAGAACTAATCAAAACAGTTGAAAAAGCGGGATATAAAGCCAGTCTTTTGCAAGATGCTCAGGCAGTAACGTTGCATAGTAAGAAATCAGCACGCGCCTTATTCTTCGCCTTTATTTTTGCAGTTCCTGCCGTAGCACTCTCGATGGTTATGAGTTGGCACCATGCAATCGATATGTGGATCCATGATCAGTTAGATGTTTTGGGACTTCCTCATCCGCTCTATTCAGCCACTGCATGGCTCGTAATTGCACTCAGTGCACCTGTTGTATTCATGGTTGCTTGGCCAATTCACCGAGCTGCGCTACGAAATCTTAAGCATCCAACTATGGACAACCTTATTTCGATGGGTTCAATTGCAGCATTCACATGGTCGATTTATGCGAATTCAACTGGTGAAGGCGATGTTTACACCGAAGTTGCCGCCGGTGTTATTTTCTTTGTTATCTTGGGACGTTTCTTAGAAACAAGAGCCAAAGCACGAGCGGGGGCAGCCCTTTCATCTCTCCTAGCTCTAGGCAGTAAAGAGGTAACAATTGTTCGTGGGGGATTCCCACTCATTGTTCCAATTGAACAGCTACAAATTGGTGATGAATTTGAAGTTAGACCAGGAGATCGTGTTGCAACTGATGGCATTGTTGTCAGCGGTCAGAGTGCAGTTGATAACTCAATGCTTACAGGTGAATCAAAACCTGTTGATGTCGGTCCTGGATCTCAAGTAATTGGCGCATCGGTGAATCACAACGGTCGATTAATTGTCCGGGCCACACGAGTAGGCAGTGATACTGAACTTGCCCGCATCACTGCAATGGTGATTAGTGCACAAGGAACCAAAGCTCCCATCCAGCGCTTAGCAGATCGAATTAGTGCAATCTTTGTTCCGATTGTTACGGTTCTTTCAATTGGAACATTTACTGCTTGGTATTTGAGCGGCTATAGCCTCACACAATCTATTTCTGTGGCGATCACCGTGCTTGTAATCGCTTGTCCATGTGCTCTTGGACTGGCAACACCTGTTGCATTACTTGTTGCATCAGGGCGCGGAGCACAGCGTGGAATAGTCCTGCGTGAACCACGAGTTCTAGAAGTTGCACGTAAAGTGGACACAGTTGTCTTTGATAAGACTGGAACACTCACAGAAGGTGTTATGAATGTGCAGAACGCAACTATTTCTGCTGCTGCTGGCGCAGTACTAGGTTCATCCTTTGCCTCTCTTATTAATGAAGCAACAATTCTTTCTTCGGCAAATGCCATTGAATCAGCAAATTCACACCCAGTTGCTCTGGCCATTTCTCGCTACGCACTCGGTGCTGGTGCAAAGAACCATGCGGTCACAGACTTCTCAGTTACACCAGGATCTGGTGCTGCAGGCCGTGTAAATCTTGGAACTCAATCACCTGTGGTCTTAATTGGTTCATCAGCAGCCGTTGCACACAGCTGTACAGATTTTCACCCGGAAATTAAGGCAGCTATTACAGCTGGGCAAAATGCTGGTTTAACAGTTTCAGTTTTAGCATGGGATGGCGTTGCTTTAGCTGTCTTTGCTGTTGGTGATCAATTAAAGAGTGATGCAGCAGAGACAATTACTAATCTAAAGTCAATGGGAATTACACCATGGCTTGTTACGGGAGATAGCGCAGAGGTTGCTGCCGCAGTTGCTTTAACTGTGGGTATTGATAGCGAGCAAGTAGTGTCGGCAGCTATGCCAGAGACTAAGTTAGTTATTGTTGAGAAATTAAAAGCCGAAGGACATTGTGTTCTTATGATTGGCGATGGAATCAATGATGCTGCAGCCTTAACCGCTGCTGATTTATCTATGGCCATGGGAACTGGCACTGACACAGCGATTTCTTCTGCTGACATCACCTTGATGAACTCAGGTTTGGGAAGTGTAATTTCAGCGCTCAAGCTCTCACAAAAAACCTTAAAGATCATCCGTTTGAATATGGGTTGGGCTTTGATCTATAACGTTATTGGTTTGCCTATTGCAGCCTTTGGCCTGTTGACACCAATTTATGCCGCAGGAGCAATGGCGCTTTCTTCACTCTTTGTAGTTACTAATTCACTTCGAATCAAATAAAAAATCTC
>SXYM01000006.1 GCA_005789205.1 Actinomycetota bacterium
AGGACGTTTGCAAGAAAGATGAAAATAAGTAGCTTCAACAGATTGATATCAAGTGATTGATTGATATCAGCTAGTGATGCAACGAGTATTAACTTATCGCCCTCAGGAATGGGGATAATTCGAACCCGAAGATCTGGTCCCTCTAATGGTGTACCAACCGATTCACGTAAGACAGTTACTTCACCTGATGGAGTTGCAAAACCTAAAGTTAAATCAAGATTGTTTTGTTCAATACTGAGCAGTGCGATACTAACGGCATCAATTGGATTTACTCGAATATCACTTTCAACTTGATTAAGACGCTTATCAATCAAGGCAATTTCACTGCGATATGTGCTCACAACTGCAAAGCCACCAATAAGAATAGAGAGAATTGAAGTAATGAGAGCAGTGGAAATTAGTTGACGAGTTCTATTCTTCATAAGAGTTATTTAGGCTCCTGGATTTGAAATCCAACACCTCGAATTGTCTTGATGCCTTCAAATCCATCTCGGTGCAGTTTCTTTCGTAGATATGAGATGTAGGTGTCCACAACGGTACTTTCAGATTCAAAAGTAATACCCCAAATCTCATCTAGCAAAAGATTCTTACTGAGCACTCTGCCCTTCTTCTCAATCAAAATCTGTAGCAGGCGGTACTCGGTTGGTGAAAGATCTACGTCCTCTCCATTAAAAGTGACTTGGTGTTGATCATCATCGATTGAGATTGGTCCACATGAGAGCAGTGTAGGAGTATCAGTATTTTTGGTTGAGCGACGTAGAATCGCTTTAATACGCAAAATCAACTCTTCATTAGATTTGAGCGGCTTAATAACATAATCATCTGCACCGATTTTTAATCCACGGGTGATGTCTTCCCTATCTTCACGAGCAGTAAGCATAAGCACTGGTGTTAAGTCATTAGAGCTGCGCAATCGCTCCACTAATTCAAAACCATCCATGAGAGGCATGTTGATATCGATAACCATAAGATCAGGTTTATGGGTCCGCAAAAGTGTTAATGCAGACATTCCATCTGTGGCTTCCACAGTCTCAAAGCCGGCGATTCGCAAAGTGTCATTAAGAAGGGCACGGACCCCCGGCTCGTCATCAACAATCATAATTTGCTGTGCCATGGGGCCACTCTTGCATGCTGAAGCAGTAAATCCAATAATTTGTCACTCTCTGGAGGCATTTCACAGAGAAATCACAACAGTTACATGCATCATTTAGCCATGAGACTCAGAGGACTGGCACTAATTGTCATGGTGATGACCCTTCTCTTTTCCACCTCCTTTCATGCTTCAGCAGATGCCTCACCTTCGCCATCTTCGGATTATCAAATGTTAATGAATCAATATAAATTTGATTTGAATCAATACCGACTATTAGTTCAAAATCGTGAAAAAGCGCGATTGCAAATAAATCGAATATTCATGACTGCAGTTGAAACTGCAAACCGTGAAGCTCGCACAGCAATGAAATTAGCAAAAACAGCCGCATCCAAAAATGAGATTATCTCTAATCAAAAGATTGCAATTACTGCTGCAAGCGTTGCCCGTGATGCCGCAATAGCGGCGTTGGGTTCTCTTCCCACTCCTCCCGTGAAGCCGTTGAAGCCAGTTGAAATTGCAACCATTAGTAAAATGAAGGGCAAGAAATCTTCACCTTCTCCAACACGGTAGAGAATTTACTAAAAATCAATTTTCACTAATTGAGATACATCATTTAGTGAGCGCCCTCGTGCATTAAATCGTTATAAAAGCGAGACCTTACTAACCTCAGTTTCAGAGTTCTTGCATTGCCTGAGTTCAATACTTTCGCATAAGTTCACCTCATGAATTCTGCGCCGTGGTGGAAAGAAGCCACGATTTATCAGATCTATCCACGCTCATTCTTTGATAGCAATGGCGATGGTGAGGGAGATCTACCTGGAGTCACTTGCAAACTGGACTATGTGAAGAATTTGGGTGTGGATGCAATTTGGTTGAGTCCTTTCTACACATCCCCCAACAAAGATGGTGGATATGACGTTGCAAATCCCCGCGATGTTGATCCTAGATTTGGAAATCTTGATGATGCGAAAGACTTTATAACACAAGCACATAAGCGCAATTTGCGAGTAATAGCAGACATTGTTCCTAATCATTTCTCCGACCAACATGAATGGTTCCAAGCAGCATTGAAAGCCGGTCGTGGTTCCAAAGAACGTGAGCGATTCCATTTCTATGATGCAAATCCTGATGGAACTCCGCCAAACAACTGGATCTCACTCTTTGGTGGTCCATCCTGGACCCAAGTAGCAGATGGACAGTTCTACTTACACCTCTTTGATTCTTCTCAACCAGATTTGAATTGGGAAAATCCTGAAGTAAATGCTGACTTTGAAAAGACTTTGTGTTTTTGGATTGATTTAGGCGTAGATGGATTCAGAATTGATGTGGCGCATGGATTAGTTAAGGAAGATGTTTTGGCCAATCATACTGATCCACAAGGGCTGAGTAACGCATTGCGTCTTGACGTGGCAATGGATTCTGATGTGCGTAATGAACTTTTGCTTACAGTTCCATATTTTGATCGCCAAGGCGTGCATGAGATTTATCGAAAATGGCGAAAGCTCTTTGATTCATATGGAGATCGCGAGATTATGGCAGTAGCAGAGGCTTGGGTTCATCCACCAGTAAATGCCACACGCTATGTCCGAGCAGATGAACTCCATCAAGTCTTTAATTTCGATTTACTAACTGCTGAATTTGATTCTAAAATCCTATTTGATGTCATTGAAAGATCTATTTCCCTCAATGCCACAGTAAATGCCCTACCAACGTGGGCTTTGAGCAATCACGATTCACCACGTGTAGCTAGCCGTATTGGTGAAGAGCAAGCACGCGCACTTGCGCTATTTGTTTTTGGTCTGCCTGGCTCTGCCTATGTTTTTGCTGGCCAAGAACTGGGACTACCTGATGGGCAATTACAGGATTCAGATAGACAAGACCCAACATTTTTTAGAACCAATGGGCAGCTTAAAGGCAGAGATGGTGCACGTGTGCCATTGCCATGGAGTGGAGAGACAACTCCGTTTGGATTTAGCACTGGAAAGCCATGGCTACCAATTTCACAGAGTTGGAAAAATCTAACTGTTGAGAGTGAATTGGCTGATCCAAAGAGTTCACTTCATTTGTATAGGAATGCCTTGGAACTTCGCAAAGAATTTTTAGTTGGAGCAGGAGGAATAACCTGGCTCGAGTCTTGTAATCACGGGAGTAAGGGTGATTCATTACTCTCTTATTCCAGAGGAGCTGTCACCGTGGTCATGAATCTTTCTGATTCGGCCGAAGAATGTGACGCTGAAGGCAAGTTAATGATTGTGAGCGGGGGCGCAGTTGATGCTCGAAATGGAAAAAAGGTAATTTCAGCACGTTCAACTGCATGGTTCTTGGGTTAACTAAATAACTTCTTTTCCTCTTAATGTTTCTCGATTGTAATCTTTACTTTTTTCGTGAAACTTGCGGATTTGAATATCAAAGCTCGCCATCGCAGCATCAAAAGCGGCAAGATCATTGAATTCACTTGCCTCTGCACGAAGCAGCGGCCCTGAACCATGAGATGTCAGAATCACTCGGTGTGAGTGCTTACCTAAGCGTGGATTGGATTGATGGATTATCTCAACTTCAACGCGGTCAATAACAACGCCAAAGCGCTCCATAGAATTTAACTTCTCTTCTGCAATATCTCTAAAGTCTTCGGCAAGTTCGGCATGACGTGCATGAATTTGTATCTTCATGTTTACAAGGGTAGTACTAGAACCACCAATGTCGCTACGAAAGCTAGAAGAAAAGATTTGCCGAGAATTTTTAACGCTGTGGCTCGATCTGCTGCTTTATCTTGTGGGTCACTCACTCGGGAAAGATCTCCAAGTTTGCCGAAATTGAACGTGCCAGCAAAACCATAGGCCAGACAAAACTTACTGCGAGATTGAACAAAGCCCACCGATGCAACCATGAAGGGTAGAAATATTCCCACGCGTGCACCAGTTGGAGCACTGACTGAAATCATTGCAATCAAAGATGATATGGAAAGAAATAAACCAACGAGGGCAACAAATTGCCTTCTGCGAATCTCTTTTTGTCCAATGTTGCAGGTTCCTGCTACGTATGTTGAATCAGACATCTTCAAACTCATCTTCATCAATCCACGTATCTGCCGCAGTATCTTCCTGGTGTTCTATCCATGAAAGAAATGAGCCCACGGCACGAAAAGCCAATACAGCAACAGTTATTGCTGCAATAGTTCGGCGAAGGGCTTTAATCATGAGACAAAAATACTCTCTATTGCGATTTCCCGCCCTAGATGGCGTTTAGAGCCCTAGTTATGTCGTCCCAAATGTCATCAACGTGCTCACAGCCCACTGAAAGACGAATGAGCTGCTCTGGAACGGTTGGAGATTCAATTGGCCAGCGGCGTCTGCGCTCCCACAGTGACTCAACTCCACCCAATGATGTGGCATGGGCAATCATTGTTGAAGATTCACAGACTTTTTGGGTTTGTTCTGCAGTTCCATCAACTTCAAAAGAAACGATGGCACCAAAACCTGGATAGCGAACACGTGAGATTTTTGGATGGCTCGCGAGTCGTTTAACTAACTCTTTGGCACTCTCTTGTGACTTGTTAAAGCGCAGCGGGAATGTGCGCAATCCACGCAGTGCAAGCCAAGCCTCAAACGGACCTGGAATAGAGCCGTTAAAACTACGTGAATCATGCAGACGCTTAAATAGAGCTGGATCACTAATTGAGAGTGATCCCATCAAAACATCACTATGGCCAGATAAGAACTTAGTAACAGAGTGCATCACAATGTCAGCACCCATAGCCAATGGATTTTGTATAAGTGGAGTTGCAAAGGTGTTATCAACTGCAACTCCGATACCTAGCTTTTTGGCTGCGCTAATCAACGCAGGAAGATCAGCCACATCTAAACATGGGTTTGTTGGTGACTCTAGCCAAACCAGAGCTGCACCCTTCATCGCATCAATTACTTCTTGAGTATTGACTACATCTACGAATCTGACTTCTAGGCGACCACTTGTGTGAAAAGAATTCAACAAACTCATTACACCGCTATAGCCTTGATTTGATGCAACGATGGGTGCACCTATTGGAAGAATTGAAAAGACCGCACTAATTGCTGCCATGCCAGAAGAAAATGTAAGAGTTTGTCCACCCTCTAACTCACTTATTGCATCTTCTAGCGATGTCCATGTTTGGTTTCCATAACGGCCATAACCAATCGGACCACCAGAGTGAAAAGTTGATGTTAAATCAATTGAAGGATTAAGTGGTGCATCCGGTGTGACTGCTGGACGCCCTGCAGTAATTGCACTGGTCTCAATCTTTTTGCTCATCTGCTAATCCTATGCCGATGCTTCAAGCACTGCCATTGCAGCGTTGTGGCCTGGAATTCCACTGACTCCACCGCCACGGATTGCTCCAGCACCGCAGATAAAGATGCGTGGGTCATCAGTCTCTACTCCCCAGCGTGTTTGCTGGCTGTCTTCACGGAATGGAAAACTCAAATCCTTATGGAAGATATTGCCACGCGGTAGGCCAACATCGCCCTCAATATCTAGCGGTGACTTCACTTCAATCGCTGCAATGACATTTTCAAGTGGCTCTACTAAATATTGATTGAGTGAAGCTAGGGCAGCTCTTAGTGCAGCAGCTTTTGCCGCTTCATTATCAGTATCAAAGAGTGCAGCTGGTGTGTGCAAACCAAAAAGTGTCAACGTCTGATATCCCTGTGCCTGCAGGTCAGCGCTAAGAATTGATGGATCAGTCAGCGTATGGCAATACATTTCAACAGGAAGCATTTCTGGCACAGCGCCACCCTTAGCTTGCAGATATGTTGATTCACACTGCGCAAAAGACTCTTGGGCATGAAAAGTTCCAGCAAATGCTAAGCGCGGATCTATTCCAGATTTCAATTGAGGCAGAGATTTCAGCAAGATATTGATCTTCATCTGCGAACCTTCAAGACTTGCAGGTGGAGTCTTTCCACGTAGTCGAGCCAAAACTTGTGGTGCTGCATTGCTCAATACAAAGCTAGAAGTAACCTTTGTTCCATCTTCTAACGTTAGAGTTGCATTTTCAATATCTGTAGCAACAGATTTAACTCGTGCGTTAACTTTTATCTCAACTCCAGCTGCAGTAGCCACCCGCACTAACTCTTTAACCAGTGCGCCCATTCCACCGCGTGGAACCTTCCACTCGCCAGTTCCATTACCAATCAAGTGGTACAAAAAGCAGATATTTGCTTGCATTTCAAATGCTGAGGAAAAAGTGCCAATGAGCGCATCGGTCAATACAACTCCGCGAACTAGATCATCCTTGAAACGTTCTTCAATTACTTCACCGATTGGGCGCTCCATCAAGTAATCCCAAACTTCGGGCATATTAATCTCTGCTTTTAACTCACTTCTACTCTTTAATGGCTGCAGCATTGATGGGGCGATTTTTACTGCAAACTTGGCTATTTCATTATAGAAATTCTGCCAAGCCGCCCACTCTTCACCGCTTGGATCTAACTCCATAAAGGAGGCTTTAGTTTTTTTGTCCCACTGGCGTGCCACATAAAGTCCAGAATCTTTCCCGTTTCGAGAATATGGGGTGTAACTAGAAACTGTTCTTGAAATGCACTCAAAATCTAACCCCAGCTCACTGACTATTTGATCAGGCAATAGTGAAATCAAATAGGAATAACGCGAGAGCATGGCATCATAATCGGGAAATGCTCTAACACTCGTAGTTGCTCCGCCCACCTCGGCATTAGCTTCAAGAATGAC
>SXYM01000052.1 GCA_005789205.1 Actinomycetota bacterium
TCCAGATGCACAGTTAGAGAATTATTTGGCCACACCATTAGCAGCACTCACTGATTACACAATCACAGACCCCCAAGAACTTCGCACTGAAGTATTGCAAGCTCGAATTTCTGGAGTTGCATACAACTATAAAGAGCACACTGAGCAATGGTGTGGAATATCAGCATCTATCCGTGCCCGTGATGGAAGATTTATTGCTTATCTCAATGTCACTTTGCCGACACAAACAACTACTCGGGAGCAATTGATATCGCTCACTCCTGAGTTAATTGCAGCAGCTCAAGAAATTACAACTTTAATCGCCTAAGTTAGGCCATCGCCTCATATGCCGGCAGAGTGAGAAATTCCAAGTAATCATCTTTAACCGAGGTCTCAATAAACATCTTTTGAGCTTGTGTGTAGTCCGTTGAGTGGGGCAGTTTTGCAACCTCTTCATCGGCTAACTGCTTCACAAAGCTAGCGCTGACTAGTTCGCCGCCCTCTAGCCTGACTTCGTTATGAATCCATTGCCAGATCTGTGAGCGTGAAATCTCCGCTGTGGCTGCATCTTCCATCAAGTTAAAGATTGCAACAGCGCCAGAGCCAGCCAACCAACGCTCAAGATATTGAATTGCAACACTGATGTTATTGCGAAGTCCTGCCTCAGTTACGGTGCCTGGTGTGGATTTGATATCGAGTAATTGAGCTGCCGAAACTGAAACTTCTGATTTTGTCTTTTCCTTTTGATGAGGCCGTTCACCTAAAACCTTTGTGAACTGCTCTCTACACAATTCCACCATTCCTGGATGGGCAACCCATGAGCCATCGAAGCCATCATTTGCCTCGCGCGTTTTATCTGCAGCCACCTTCTCAAATGCAGTTGCATTTATTGCTGGGTCAGAACTTGGGATGAATGCTGCCATTCCACCAATTGCATGTGCGCCTCTGGAGTGGCAGGTTTTCACTAGTAGTTCGGTGTATGCACGCATAAAAGGCGCAGTCATGGCAACGCTATTTCTATCTGGCAAGACAAAATCAGCACCGCGTAAGCGATAGTTCTTAATCACGCTAAAGAGATAGTCCCAGCGGCCAGCATTTAATCCTGCTGCATGATCTTTGAGTTCAAAGAGTATTTCTTCCATCTCAAAAGCTGCAGGAAAAGTTTCAATCAGAGCTGTTGCTCTAATGGTGCCGCGTGCAATGTTTAAGAAATCTTGTGCAATATTGAAAGCTTCATTCCACATACGAGCTTCAAGGTGGGACTCCATCTTGGCAAGATAGAAGTAGGGGCCATGTCCACGAGCAATCTGTAATTTGGCACAAGTGATCATGTATAAAGCAAAATCAACAAATGAGCCTGAAGTTATTTCACCGTCAACAAGAATGTGTTTTTCCGGCAAGTGAAAACCACGGGGGCGAACAACAATTGTTGCTAATTCACTATCAGGGCGTAGTTCATATCTCTTGCCAGCCTCATTAGTGAAATCAATTGTGCGAGTAATTGCATCTAACAAATTGAGTTGACCATTAATAACATTTTCCCATAGTGGGGTATTGGAATCTTCTAAATCAGCTAACCAGACCTTTGCCCCAGAGTTAAGAGCGTTAATCGTCATTTTTCGCTCAGTAGGACCAGTAATCTCTACGCGCCGATCATTTAAACCCGGCGCAGCCGGTGCAACCTTCCAGTTTTTATCATCACGAATAGCTTTGGTTTGAGGTAGGAAATCAAAGTCTTTACCATCTGCAATCTGCTGCATGCGCACTTTGCGTGCAGTTAGGAGTTCTAGGCGGCGCGGATTGAGCGAGCGGTGCAGAAGTGCAATGAGGTCGAGTGCTTGCTGCGTCAGAATCTCTTCTGAGCGTGGAACTACATTGCCAGTTATTTCAACGCCGGGCATTTAATTTAGATCAACCCACGTTGTTTTCAACGCACTGTATGCATCTAATGCATGCAATGACTTGTCTCTTCCATTACCTGAAGCGCCAAAGCCTCCAAATGGAGTTATCACATCGAGCATGTCGAAAGTGTTAACCCAAACAGTTCCAGCACGTAGCTTGCGTGCAAACTTATGAGCGCGGGCAACATTATTAGTCCACACCGATGCAGCTAATCCGTATTCAGTTCCATTTGCTAGTTGCAAAGCCTCAGCCTCATCCTTTGCATCAATTGCAACTAAGACTGGTCCAAAGATTTCCTCTTGGGCAAGACGTGAGCCAGGCTTGACGTTATCAATTAATGTTGGCTTGATAAGCAGATTTTTTCCGGAAGTCTTTTGCCCACCAAAGATTAGCTTTTCACCATCTTGACCGATGAGATCAAGGTAGGCGTTAACGCGATCGCGTTGTAATTCTGAGACAAGTCCAGCCATCTGCGTACTTGGATCAAATTGATTTCCAACAACAAAGCTTTCGAGGAACTTATGTAGGTGAGCAAAGAGCTCTTCTTTTACGCCTTTCTCAACGATGATTCGAGATCCTGCATTACATGTCTGACCAGCGTTGTAGTAGATAGCCCAAGCAATAGTTGATGCAGCAGCTTCTAAGTCGGTGCAGTCATTGAGGACAACTTGAGGGCTCTTTCCACCAAGTTCAAGTGAAACCTGTTTCATATTTGATTCAGCGGCGTATTGCATCATCTTCCGACCAGTAGGTCCGCTACCTGTAAATGCAATCTTTGCAACATCCATGTGGCGGGCAAGTGCCTGACCAGCCTCTGATCCAAGACCTGGCACCACATTAAAAACACCTGCAGGCAATCCTGCAGCGATTGCTAATTCAGCCATCTTGATCGCACTCAATGAAGAGTTTTCTGCAGGTTTAACAACAATGCTGTTACCCATAGTCAAGGCAGGTCCTAGTTTCCAACTCGTGATCATCATTGGATAGTTCCAAGGAACAACAGCGCCAATAACACCCAGGGGTTCGCGTGTAACCATGGCAAGTGCGTTACGAGGTGCTGGTGCAATCTCGTCATAAGTCTTATCAATAGTTTCGCCATACCACTGGATCACTCGAGCAGAGTTGGGAGCATCAACACTGAGTGCATCTGCAATCGGACGGCCTGTGTCGATAGCTTCAAGTAAAGCTAATTCTTCTCGGTGCTCATTTAGAAGTTGTGCCCAGCGCAACATAATTGCCTTTTTATCCCGTGGATTCATCTCACTCCACACACCGGAGTCGTATGCCTTTTTAGCTGATGCAACTGCGCGATTGATATCTTCGGTGTCACCAGATGCAACATTACAAATTAAATGTCCATCGCTAGGTGAGAAGTTTTCAAATGTTTTACCACTGGCTGCATCAACGAATTTTCCATCGATGAAAATCTGCGATTGTGGTTTGAGATCAAGTGCGCGTTTTTGCCAAGTTTGAGTATCAGACATGTTGCTGATGTTATCGGCTCAAGGTGAACAAATCATGGCCACACCCGTTGCACATAGTGCAACACAGGCTTAATTCTTGACGGTTCGATAGGTCATAAGTGAAGGGTCTGTGGCATAGGCGATGCGCACACCAGCTGCCTTGGTTGTTGCCAGACCTTCAAGAATCTGTGAAGTTAAAACTTCACCTGGTGCAACTACTGCAACACCTGGGGGATAGGGAGCGATTAAGTCGGCAGAGATTCGCCCAACACAATCTTTGGCTGCAACCATTTCGGTATCTGCAAAATAAGCATCGCGCATTGAGATTGCAATCCTTGGCACTACTGACCAGCTCAATGATGTTGCCGTTGGGCGAGGAGTTGTTTGTAGTGTTTTAAGAATAGGAACTAGAACTTCGGCTAAGTGATCAAACTCTTGGGTTGAATCAGCAAGAGTTGCAATGAAAACAACAGTGTCACTATCTGCCATCTCAACGCGGATGCCTTGTGCTTGTAATTTCTTCTCAATCTCAACTCCAGCAGCACCTAATTGGTTTGCTCGCAGAACAATCTTGGTTGGATCAAAGCGGCCTGGGCCAAAATCGCCAGTGTTTAAAAAGATAGGCAAATCGAAATCTATTTGAATCTTTGCTTTAAAGTTCTCAACGTTTGCAACTAGTTGAGAAATCAACTCTTGCCCACGAGTTTGAAGTAGGGCACGACAACCATCAATAGATGCAAGCGGTGCACCGGCAGGTGAAGTGGTGTGAGTAGTTTCAAAACTTTGTTCAATTCGATCAAGGTTAAGCAACTTGCCTTGGGCAAGGAGTAATGCAGATGCGCTGTATCCAGGAAGAGCTTTGTGAACACTTGTGATGAGTGCATCAGCACCCAACTGCAAGCAATGCTGGGGTGTTAATGGTGAAAAACCAAAGTGGCCACCCCATGCAGCATCCACAATGACTGGAATTGAATGAGAGTGTGCACTTTTAACAAGTGCTGACAAGTCAGACAAAGTGCCTAGATAACCTGGTTCAGTCAGAAGTAGCGCAATAGGTTTTTGATTAATAACCTTTTCAAACTCAGCTGCTGTAATGCCTGTTGGCACACCAGTTGCTGCATCAATCTCAGGTGTTAACCAGATTGGTTCTAGGCCTGCTAAAACAAGTGCGCTAAGAATTGAACGGTGTGCTGTGCGCGAGAGTGCAACTTTGTCTCCAGGTTTTCCTAGAGCCAAAATCATTGCTTGATTAGCATGTGTTGATCCACCGCTTGAAAAGCGAGCAAAGTCGGCCTTCCATAATGTGGCAGCCAACGCTTCAGATTTCTTTAATGTTTGGTTGCTTAATTTGATCTCATCGAGACCGCCGTATAAAGGTGTGTCACCATCAACGACCACTCCTAAACCGGCATCTAGGCGTGAGGCCCTTTGCTTGTGACCTGGGATTGTGAAAGGTGTGCGCTTGGTTTCAAAGTAAGAGAGGTAAGCATCTAGTAGTGGTGCCGAATCTCTCAGTGAACTCATAGCACCAAGGGTAACTACTAGGCCCCCTGATGCGAAATAATGCCCTAGACTTTTACCATGACCACACTTACTAATCTGACTCAAGAACGTCGTTTGGTTACCGCTATTCCGGGACCAAAATCTACTGAGGCGCTTAAGCGTCGCACGGAAGCGACTTCTGGCGGATTGGGCATGGCAATTCCAGTTGTTATTGAACGTGCAAGTGATGCAATCTTGCTTGATATCGATGGCAACCAGATTATTGATCTTGGTTCAGGAATTGGTGTTACTGGCGTTGGTAACTCGGCGCAACGAGTCGTTGATCGCGTTATCGAACAGGTGCAGGCATTTACACATACCTGTTTCACTGTTGCTCCTTATATGAACTACATCGAAGTATGCGAAAAGCTCAATGCACTGACTCCTGGTTCACATAAGAAAAAATCACTCCTTGTTAACTCAGGTGCTGAAGCAGTTGAGAACGCTGTGAAAATTGCGCGCCACTACACCAAGCGCCCAGCAATTGTTGTTTTCGAACACAGTTATCACGGCCGTACTAATTTAACTATGGCGTTAACTGCAAAAAACATGCCATATAAAGAGGGCTTTGGTCCGTTCGCTCCTGAGATTTATCGCGTACCAATGCCTTATTCATTCCATTGGGTAGGCGATCAAGCAACAATTACCGAAGATGCCATTGACATGGTCACACATAAAATTGATAAAGAAATCGGAGCACATAATGTTGCTGCGATTTTAATTGAGCCAATTCAAGGGGAAGGTGGATTTATCGTTCCACCTAAGGGATTTCTTCCAGCGCTTGCAAAATATTCAAAGGACAACGGAATTGTCTTTATTGCAGATGAAGTTCAGACTGGCTTAGACCGCACAGGACATATGTTTGCAGTTGAAGAAGAAGGCGTTGTCCCAGACATGGTGGTAACAGCTAAGGGAATTGCTGGTGGGCTTCCACTTGCAGCAGTGACTGGCCGCGCAGAAGTGATGGATTCAGTTCATACATCAGGTTTAGGTGGGACATATGGCGGAAACCCAATTGCCTGTGCTGCAGCCCTTGGCGCAATGGAGACAATGGAAGAAGAAAACCTTGTTGCCCGTGCCAAGCACATTGGTGAAATTCTAGGATCATCACTTCGCGAACTGGCTAAAAAGTATCCAGTTATTGGTGAAGTACGTGGACGCGGTGCTATGCAGGCAATTGAATTAGTAGAGCCAGGAACTAAGAATCCAAACACAGCGGCCATGAGCGCAGTTGTTAAGTACTGCCAGAGTCAGGGTGTTTTGATTCTTACTGCTGGTACTTATTCAAATGTTGTGCGTTTCTTGCCACCACTAGTGATTACAGATGAGCTTCTCAAGGATGCCTTGAGTGTTCTTGATGATGCTTTTGCTTCTCTCTAATTCTCTAGTTTGTAGCCAAGACCGCGGATGGTCTGAATCAAGACAGGGTTAGCAGGGTCTGCTTCAATCTTGGAGCGCAAACGCTTGATGTGAACATCAAGTGTCTTTGTGTCACCGAAATAATCTCCACCCCACACACGATCAATGAGCTGGGAACGCGTTAGAACACGTCCAGCATTTCGCACTAAATATTCAAGGAGTTCAAATTCTTTAAGAGGCAGAGCAATCGAAGCACCGTTGAGAGTTACTTGGTGCTTTGCAGTATCAATCTTAATTGGACCGGCTGTGTGGATATCACAGGCATCAACTGTTTCAGCATCACTGCCATTGCGGCGAAGAACTGCTTTTATTCGAGCAATCAATTCGCGCGATGAATAAGGCTTAGTCACGTAGTCATCTGCGCCAAGTTCTAAACCCACAACTTTATCGATTTCGGCATCTTTAGCTGTCAACATAATGATGGGAACTTGAGAAGTCATTCGAATAGAACGGCAGACATCAATTCCAGACACTTCAGGAATCATCAGGTCTAGCAAAATAAGATCAGCACCAGATGCTGCGAATTTATCCAAAGCTTCACGGCCAGTTTGAGCAACTTCGACTTCGTAGCCTTCTTTGGTGAGCAAGAATTCAAGTGCCTCAAAAAATGAGGCTTCGTCTTCAACGATAAGAATTTTTGTCATCGGACACTCTCTTGAGTAGGTGTGTAGACGGGTAAGCGAAGTGAGAACGTACTTCCAACACCAGGAACGCTCCACACAGTAACTTCACCACCGTGCTTTGAAGCAACGTGCTTAACGATTGAAAGACCAAGGCCGGTGCCACCAGTTTGGCGTGATCGAGCAGGATCCACGCGATAGAAACGTTCAAATATTCGGTCGATGTCATTCTCTGGAATACCAATCCCCTGATCAGTAATCGAAATATCTACAATGCCCTGATCGACAGTTGTATTGACAGAAACTTTTGTGCCTTCGGGGGAGTAGTTAATTGCATTCTCAACAAGGTTTTGAATTGCCATAACCAACTGCTCGCGATCTCCTAAGACAAGTGCATCCTTGGCCTCTGCCTGCGAAACCAGGATGTGACGATTATCTGCAGAAATCTGACTTTGATCAATTGCAGCATCAATCAGATCTTCAATTTCAAGTTCAACTGCAACTTGTAATGGATCTGAATCCTGCAAACGAGAGAGGTTGATAATTTCTTGAACTAAATCCGTGAGTCGTTTTGATTCTGTTTGCATCCTGGTTGCAAATTTAGTCACAGCTGCTGGATCATCTTTAGCACCCAAGACTGCTTCAGATAAAAGTAGGAGCGCTCCGATTGGAGTTTTTAATTCATGAGAAATATTGGCAACAAAATCACGTCGAACTTCGTGCACTCTTTCAGCTTCACTCTCATCACTAACAAGAATCAAAACCAAGTCATCTTCACTTAGCGGAATAACCGTGACAGTTAACTCATGTATTCCTTCACCGATTGGTCCACGGGGAATATCAATCTTGCCCACTTGTTTTTTGTTAGTTCTTCGAACCACACGGATTGTTGCAATTAACTCCGGGCTTTGTACTTTGCTATCTTTTAGAATTCCTAGTTGCTCAGTTCCGGGAGTTGCAAATATGGCTATTTCACCAGGTGCTGCGATAAAGGCTTCACCCTCAAGATTGGCCAGGGTTTGAATGAGCATCTCCGGCAGTTCACGTGCCGAATCGGTGGGGGATTCACCGCGGCGAAACTTCATGAGGCCAACTCTAGCGCGGGGAGTTGGCGTGGATTTGCTCGTTTACCTTACGTTCACCTAACTGAGGGCTCCTATTCATCATGCTCGAATACCTTCGCCCCATGGCACTTATCCGCTCAGTTTTCCAAGATGAACTCGATGGCGTATCCCAATCCCTGGTAGATCTCACCGAGATGGTTTCACTCTCTATTGCAAAAGCAACAGAAGCAGTCCTTACAGCTGATTTAGCGTTGGCCGAAGAAGTTATCGCAACCGATGACCAAATTGATAACTACCAACATGAACTTGATGCACGCATCATAGATATTATTGCGCGCCAACAACCTGTTGCATCCGATCTTCGTGCACTTGTAACAGCTTTGCGCATGAGCGCTGATTTAGAGCGCATGGGGGATATGTCTCACCACGTTGCAAAGATTGCACGTCTTCGCCACCCAGATGCTGCAGTTCCTACCGAACTAATTCAGATGTTCCAAGCTATGGGTAATGCTGCAGAAAAGATTACAAACAAAACTGGTCTAGTTATTGCAACGCGCAACACTGAGATGGCACTTGAAGTTGAGCGCGATGATGATGAAATGGATAAGTTACACAGACAGTTGATTTCCACACTTGTTGATCCAAATTGGAAACATGGTGTTGAGCCAGCAATTGATTTAACTTTGCTCGGTCGCTATTACGAGCGTTATGCAGATCATGCGGTCTCTGTTTCACGCCGTGTCTACTTCCTTGTTACAGGAAAGTACGCGTACTAGAGGGTGAACACACCTAATTTAGTTATTCCACCACCTCGTGAAATAACAACGAGACCCCGACGCTCGGATCAGATTTTTCGAGGCGTAGTCACAGTTGGGGGAATGGCGTCCTTGGTCATTTTGGGTTTAATAGCTTTATTTCTCTCTGTAAAAGGGATTCACATTTTGCGAGAAGAGAGGTTTGATTTCATCTCTGGCTCAAAATGGGAAGTAATCACAGATGATTCTGGCTCGATTGCAGAGTCATCATTTGGTATTGGCGCTATGCTGGTTGGCACACTTTTGTGCGCGATTATTGCAATCGCTATCGGAGTCCCAATCGCTGTATTGAGTGCGCTGTATCTGACTTTTTACGCCAAAGGAGCGGTTAAAAACTTTCTAGTTTCACTCGTTGACTTAATGGCAGCTTTTCCCTCATTGCTCTACGGCTTTTGGGCATTCTTTATCTTCATGTCTAGTGCGGAATATTGGGCAAAACTTTTAAATAAGTACTTTGGGTTCATCCCTTTCTTTGAAGTTCCGGCACCGATTTTTGAGCGATCTCCTTTCATCGCAGGCCTTGTTCTTGCAATCATGATTATTCCAATCGTTACATCTATTTCTCGAGAGATTTTTGATCAAACTCCTCTCGATAGAATTCAAGCGGCATACGCACTGGGTGCTTCAAAGTTGGCAATGATTCGCGCAGTTGTTATTCCTTTTGGGCGTGGAGGAGTAATTGGTGGGGCCATGCTTGGTTTAGGTCGAGCTATGGGTGAAACTGTTGCTGTTTACACCGTTCTTAACGTCGTCTATCAAATAAATTGGCAAGTGTTATTTGGTGCAGGTGGAAATGTTGCATCTCTTATCCTGCTTAAATTTGGCGAAGCTGGGCCATATGAAGTTGATGCGCTTATGGCCGCTGGATTAATTCTCTTCCTGTTGACACTTTTCGTGAACGCTGTTGCCGATGTGCTCATTAATCGTTTTGGAAGTAAGGGCCGATGAATACGAACACTGTGCCTACTCCACAAAAACCTTGGAAAACCACAAACAAACAGAGGCTTTCTACTGCCTTGCTCATTTTTGCCGCAATCTTGATTAGTTTCATAGTTATCAAGTTAACTGGATTAGATGGAAAACTTGGTTTTCTTTCTACCTTATTCATCGTTTCAACGCTGCTGATATTTATTCAACAGTGGCGATTGCGGGATAAGGCAGCAGCTAAGGACTCTTTGCTCAGCAGTTTTGCCCTCCTTGGCATGATCATGACGGTGATTCCAATTGTGAGCATCGTTTATACAGTCGTAATCAAGGGCTATAAAGGCATTCACTTTGGAATGTTCATTAACGATATGTCTTTAAACTCAGTTAACGATCCAATAAAAGACGGCGGACTTCTGCATGCATTGGTGGGAACCATTATCATGGTGGGTGGCGCCTTAGTTATTAGTTTTCCAATAGGCGTGCTTACTGCACTTTATTTGACTGAAATTCGGGGAAAGCTATCCCGGCCAATTAAATTCTTAGTACAAGCAATGAGCGGGGTCCCCTCGATTGTTGCTGGTTTATTCATTCTCTCAAGCTTGGTTTATCCCGTAACAAAATCTCTCTCAGGCATGATGGGGTCATTTGCTTTATCAATTTTGATGATCCCAACAATTGCTCGAACTTCCGAGGAGATGCTGCGTTTGATTCCTCAGGAATTACGGGAAGCAGGTGTCGCACTTGGCGGAACACAATGGAGAACTGTTGCCGGAGTCATATTGCCAGCTGCAAGGAGCGGTTTAGTTACTGCAATTATCTTAGGAATGGCAAGAATCATCGGTGAAACTGCGCCACTTCTCTTGGTCTCAGGCGGCGGTGACTCACTCAACTTCAATCCAACTTCTGGTGCGATGGGTTCACTTCCTTACTACATCTGGAAATCATTTTTAACGGGTGGAACTGAAGAAGCTTTTGCTCGTGCTTGGGGTGGACTATTAGTGCTTCTAGCTTTCATCTTTATTTTATTTGGCTTAGCTCGCTTTATAAGTGGAAGAAAGGGCAACTGAAGTGACTACCAACGATGGAATTCAAAAATCAAAAGACAACCAAGAGGCAGTGGAGAAGAAAATGCAAACCCAAGTCGCTCCAAGTTCGTTAGCATCTGTTGCTGGCAATCGCCAAGCACGCGTCCCTGGTAGTGAATTACTTGGTACCGGACTTGAAACTCGCGGTGTGCATGCCTGGTTTGGCACGAAGCATGTTCTTTCTGATGTCTCGCTAGATTTTGCCGCAGGGACAGTCACAGCTCTTATTGGTCCATCTGGTTGTGGAAAATCTACATTTTTACGAACCCTCAATCGCATGCATGAATTTATCCCAACAGCAGCTATGGCTGGTCAGGTTTTACTTGATGGCAAAGATATTTACGCCCCTGGGACAGATGTGACCAAGATTCGATTGAATGTTGGAATGGTATTTCAGAAGCCGAATCCATTTCCGTCAATGACTATTGGTCAAAACGTATTGTCGGGGTTAAAACTTGCTCAAATTAAGCGCAGTGACACCGATGAATTACTTGAAACGTGTTTAGAGCGCGCAGGTTTGTGGAGTGAAGTAAAAGACCGCTTGAATGAGCATGGCGGTGCACTTTCTGGTGGACAACAGCAACGTCTTTGCATCGCGCGCTCACTCGCAGTTTCACCACAAGTTCTACTCATGGACGAGCCTTGTTCTGCTCTAGATCCAGGGTCAACTTTTAGAATTGAACAGACTATTTCTGAGCTTGCAAAAACCATGACAATTGTCATCGTTACCCACAATATGCAACAGGCCGCTCGTGTTTCCGATTACACAGCATTCTTTCTATCCGACGGGGGCCCGGGAGCCATGATTGAGGCGGCGCCAACGAGCAAGATTTTCTCTTCGCCAGTTGATAAGAGAACTGAGGATTACGTTACGGGTCGTTTCGGATAACACCATTTGTTCACCTAATGCCTACATGGATTTAACCTACTTCTTGCCTTTTGGTAACCCACGATAAATAGCGTTGCGTTGTAAAGATACCCTTAAACGAAAGGTTCACAATGAAGTTTTCTACAAAGGCAAAAGCCATAGCTATTGCCACTTTAATTGCAGTGTCAACTGCTCAGCCAGCTCATGCAGTTGATTTAACAGGATCCGGAGCATCATTCGTAGATCCACTACTGCA
>SXYM01000053.1 GCA_005789205.1 Actinomycetota bacterium
CCTCGATGCTGTATTGGAAGTGGACCGAGTCTCATGGCTTGCTTTCTTTGATGCCCGCTTGGCAGATTTTGATGGCAAGGTTCTTACTTTGGACTTTTCAGATGCCCGAAAACTTTCTAGTGCCCATGAATTCTCACAGACTCGGCTCAGGCAACGACAGGTACTTACTCACACTATAAAATCTGTCTTGGCTCTTGATGTTGAAATAAGTGAGCGATGAAAATCCGCGCAGCAATTACAGCGATTGCGCTGACTCTTTTGGCCCTGAATGTGCCACAAGTTCAGGCTGCAACTAGCTCTCTCACACTTTCCTTGCGACAAACTCCATCGGCAACTGAATCAGTAGTTACCTTCTACGGAACCATTAAACCGGCCAGATCTGGATTGAGTGTCAAAATTCAAGGCAATTCATCAGGCGAATGGAAGACCACGCGTTTTGTAACTAAGACCACAAAAGCTGGAACATGGAAGATTGTTGCTGTTGCAACTTCTTTTGATATTCCGATTAAGTATCGCGCCCAAGTAAATATTGGCGGCAAAATTTCAAACTCCCCCATTAGAACAATCACCATTAAAAAACTTCCCCAGATTTCAACTACTGATCCCGCATTAGTTGTTGAGTCTTTTGGTCCTGGTGGTCGTATCCACGGAGCAGATGTGAGTAGGTGGCAACACCCCAATGACAAGCCAATAGATTTTTCAGTTGCCTACGCATCTGGACTTCGCTTCGTCATGATTAAAGCTTCAGACACCAGAGATGAAGCAGATGCACTTGCACTCAAGTACCTCATTATGGATCATGCAGCAGCCCAAGCTGCAGGTCTCTATACAGGTTTTTATCACTATGCAATTTTGCCTGATGTAAGTGATTCAGCAGGAATTATCCGCGATGCAACTGCCCAAGCTCAAAAAGTATTATGGAGATTAGCTTCTATAGGTGGATACACTGAAAAAGATCTCCCCTACGCACTTGATCTTGAGAATAAATGTGTTCGCGTCTCCTCTTCAGGTGCCTGCCAGAGATATGCCAGTCGAGCTGCAGTAACCTTGTGGGCAGAAACATTCTTAGGATTACTCAAAGAAAAAACAGGAAGGACGCCAATTCTCTACTCCTATCCAAACTTTTTAGAGAGTTCAATGAATAAGAGTGCGAAGTTGGCTCAATACCCTCTCTGGCTAGCCCAATATGCAATTGATCCCTTTAATCCGATTAATCAACCTGGAATTAAAGCTGGTGGTTGCTATGTGCACTCATGGACAGCTGCCAACTGTGATTCACAGTGGACTATATGGCAATACACATCCTGTGGAATAGCGCCTAAATATGGTGTGCCTGGTACTCGACTTGATCTTAATATTTTTAGAGGCGGCGCCTCCGATTTCCTTAACCTTTCAAAGGGTAGTTGGGCGCCTGCACTAGTTGATTTGATGCCAAATAATGAACCAACTCAATTGGTTGTTAACGCCCAATCCGCCAGTACAACAAATAAGTCAGTTACTTTCAAAGCAACAGTCACACGCCCTGATTCATCACCTGTTGTGACTGGCGCAATTAAACTTGTTTTTGACGCTGCAACTGCGCCAAAAACAAGACCAGTTCAAACAGTTTTACGTGCCACAAGTGGTGAGTGGACATTGGCTATCAAGGGTATTCCTGCCGGCACATACAGTGGAAACATTGTTTATACAGATGTCTCACAAACACATGCACAAAGCTCTCAACCGGTAACGTTCACAGTTGTTCAAGGTCCAACACCATCACCAACGGCAAAGCCAACTGTAAATCCAACCAAAAAACCCTCAGTCGAGGGCTGTGCCAAGCAGATTAAGAATTAACTCTTTCATGCTCTTCTAGAAGAGCATCAATTGCTTCAAGCTCGCGATCAACTAACTCCTCATATGCAGCCACAGATGCTTTTCGCTCTTTCGCACTCCACCCAAGAACTGGCGTAATTATTGCTGCGATTTCATCTGCTAGGTGCACTCCATGATCGCTTGCTTCAAAGGCAATGCGTGTACGCCGTGAAATAACATCATCAACCGATCTTGCACCTTCATGGCTTGCTGCATATTGAATTTCTGCCTTTATGTAGAGCAAATCTTTATCAACTTTTGCTGCAAGTTTTGGATTTGCCTCGATAAGTTCAAGAACTTCACTGATCATGGATCCATAACGATTGAGCAAGTGAGTAATTGTGAGGGTATCAAGACCACTGCTTTCACTTAAGCGCTCGACCTGCTGGACTAATGCAAAGTAACCGTCAGTACCAACTAGTGGCAGTTTATCTGTTACTGACTCTGGCTTAATCGCACGAAGTTCAATGACTGCGCGATCG
Organism: Actinomycetota bacterium; assembly: GCA_005789205.1. Lineage (GTDB taxonomy): Bacteria > Actinomycetota > Actinomycetes > Nanopelagicales > Nanopelagicaceae > Planktophila. Next base: position 2,337 of record SXYM01000053.1, read on the forward strand.
ACAGCATCTTTAGCCATGACTCGATAGGTTGTGTATTTACCACCAGCAATGCTTACAAATCCAGCAGCTGGTCGATCAACTGTGTGTTCGCGTGAGAGTTTGGTCGTTGCAGAGTCTTTGTTATTTGCTACCAATGGTCGCAAGCCTGCATAAACACCGATTATTTGGGAAACGTCTAACTTCGGAGATAAGACACGATTGGCTTGATCCAAAATGTATTGAACATCTTCGCGACTAGCTAAAGGCTCTGCTCTATCACCTGTGTATGGAGTATCGGTTGTTCCAACAATCCACTTATCTCCCCATGGAATCAAGAACAAAACTGAAACTGGGGTCTTTAAAATTATGCCAGCATTAGATTTAATCGCAGAGCCTGGCAAAACGATATGCACACCCTTACTCATTGCGACGTTATAACCGGGCTTTAATTCAAACTTTGCATGCAGCTCATCACTCCACACGCCAGCACACATCACTGTTGCTGTTGCTAAGATATTAATAGTTTTACCAGACTCTAAATCTTTCGCTTTCACTCCAACAACACGCTTACCTTCACGCAAAAGCGAGATTGCACTCACACGTGTTGCTATTACTGCCCCGTGACGAGCTGCAGTGCGAGCAATTGTCATTGTGTGTCGCGCGTCATCTACTTGTGCATCAAAATACTTAATGGCGCCAGTAATCAAATCTGGGCGCAGAGATGGTGCAATCTCACCAATCTGCTTTTGACCAATATGTTTGTGCCATGGAAGGGCACGTTGAAAACCACGAAGGGCGTCGTAGAGAGCAAGGCCGGCACCAACATAAGTTCGCTCTTTGAATTTTTCAGTTAAAGGGAAAAGGAATCCAACTGGCTTAACTAGGTGTGGAGAGAGAGAAGAAACCATAAGTTCACGCTCATGGAGTGCTTCTCGTACTAATTTAAAGTCATATTGTTCTAGGTATCGAAGTCCACCGTGAATGAGTTTGCTGGAACGACTAGAAGTTCCTGAAGCTAAATCTTGGGATTCAATCAGAGCAACTTTTAAGCCCCGCGATGCTGCATCAAGTGCCGCCCCAACGCCTGTGACTCCCCCGCCAATAACTAATATGTCAAAAGATTCACTCGATAATTCTGAGATGGCACTATCACGCTGCTGGGGGCTTAGCTGTGACTGGAACATAAGCGTTGATTCTCCATTGCATCTGAGTAGAGTAAGCCTAACTTAATTGTGAAAGGTTTTCACTTCGTGACTTATATCGGCAGTTTGGATCAAGGAACCTCAAGCACTCGTTTCATGATCTTTGACCACTCGGGCAAAGTTATAGGCCAACACCAACTTGAACATCGCCAGATAATGCCTCACCCCGGATGGGTTGAGCATGATGCAGCTGAAATTTGGCAACGAGTGCAAGAAGTTATCGCTGGAGCTCTCAAGCAGGCCGACATTTTAGGTTCAGATTTAGCCGCTATTGGAATCACCAATCAACGTGAAACTACAGTTGTTTGGGATGTAACAACTGGGCAGCCTTTATCCAATGCCATTGTCTGGCAGGACACACGTACTACTGCTTTTCTCTCCTCTTTAACTGATTCCCAGAAAGAGAAGGTTCGCTTCAAGACTGGCTTAACGATTGCTCCTTATTTTGCCGGTAGCAAGATGAACTGGTTTCTGAGCAATGTTGCTGCAAAAAATGAAAACGCTCGAATGGGAACAATTGATTCATGGCTATTGTGGAATCTCTCAGGTGGCGTTCGTGGCGGTGTTCATCAAACCGATGTAACTAACGCCAGTCGCACATTATTAATGAACCTTGAAACCCTTGATTGGGATCAAGAGCTTCTAGATATCTTTGGGGTTCCACGAAGTTGTCTTCCTGAGGTTAAATCATCATCGCAGGTCTATGCACTTACTGATCCACATGGTCCCTTTGGAACCGCAATTCCAATCGCTGGAATCTTAGGAGACCAGCAAGCTGCAATGGTTGGACAAGTCTGTTTTGAGCGGGGAGAATCTAAGACAACGTATGGCACTGGAAACTTCGCTCTCCTCAACACTGGTACGGAAATTGTTAGATCAAAAAATGGTTTATTAACAACTGTCTGCTTTAAATTCGGAGATCAACCTGCTCATTATGCATTGGAAGGTTCCGTTGCCGTCACAGGCTCTGCTATCCAGTGGTTGCGTGATCAATTAGGAATCATTACTAACGCTGCTGAAACTGAAAATCTTGCATCATCGGTCACCGATACTGCAGGTGTTTATTTCGTTCCCGCATTCTCTGGTCTCTTTGCCCCATATTGGAGAAGTGATGCACGCGGTGCAATCGTTGGTTTAACGCGAGCAGCAACTAAAGCCCATCTTGCTCGGGCAGCCCTTGAAGCTATTTGCTATCAAACTCGTGATGTCATGGATGCAATGGTTGCCGATAGTGGCGTTCCAATGAGTGAGATGAGAGTTGATGGTGGTATCACCGCTAACTCTTTGTGCATGCAGATGCAGGCTGACATCATGGGAATCGATATCACTCGCCCACTTATTGGTGAGACCACTGCCTTAGGTGCTGCATATGCTGCTGGTTTAGCTGTCGGCTTCTGGAGTTCACAAGGTGAAGTGAAGAAGCAATGGCAACAATCACGTCGCTGGACACCCTTTTCAACATTAGATGTGCGCGAAGCTGGCTATAAGAATTGGAAAAAAGCAGTTGAGCGAACTCTGAACTGGGTTGATTAAAGTTTAGTAATTTCGATCAGCACAGCATTGGCAGGTGCAAGAATCGGTGAACTCACTCCAATAGTGGCAAGGGCTGAACCTGACATGGTGATGCCATCCATCCACTGTGGTGGAGTTATTAACATAAATCGTGGTTTACCTGCTGGATAAACAGCCTTAACTAAATAATTGGCAGCTGCATCTAAACCAGCAAACTTCAGCGGTGCTGGGTGAATTGTCGTAGTAGGTGTTAATTGAATATAGGCAAAGATTGATTTCTTAGTATCGGCAGAAATGACACCGTAGAGATATCCATGCTCATCTGGATAATCAAAACGAACGGATTTTCCACTGTGTAATAAGGCGCGATTGTCTTTGTAGTACTTGGCCCAAGTAACAAGATTTGCACGCTCTTCGGCAGTTGCTTGCGTTATATTCCATTCAATTCCGGCATGTCCAAAGAGTGCAGTGATTGCGCGCATAGAAAGTTCTAATGTGCGCCCCGTTTGATGCCCATGTGTTGGTCCAATGTGTGTTCCGAGCATTTCTGGTGGGATAACTTGCGAAGTCCAACGCTGAATAGTTTGGCGCTCGAGTGCATCATTGTTATCACTTGTCCAGAAACGATCTACATAATCAATAACACCTAAATCAATACGGGCTCCGCCTGATGCGCATGATTCAATTTCAAGTCCTGGGTGACGCTTTTTTAGCTCAGCAAATAGACGATAAATAGCCTGTGTTTGGCGGCGAACACCCGCAACACCCAAATGCCCAGCATCAACTAATACACGGTTGTGATCCCACTTGATGTAAACAATATTATGAGCAGCTAATACGGAAGAAGTTTGTTCCAGCACATGCTTATATGCATCTTCATGACCAAGATCTAGAACAAGTTGGTGGCGCCATAGCGGCGGGGTTCGATCACCTTCATGCAAGATCCATTCCGGATGAGCACGATATAAATCAGAGTCCGGGTTAACCATTTCGCCTTCAAACCACAAGCCGAACTCAATACCTTTGCTATTGATGTATTCAATCACTGGTATTAATCCATTTGGCCAGACAGCAGGATCAATAACCCAATCACCTAAACCTGAGCGATCATTGCGACGGGAGTGAAACCATCCATCATCTAGAACAACACGCTCAACACCAACTTTGGCAGCAACATCAACGAGCTCTCTTATCTTTGCCTCATTGTGATCAAAATAGAGCGCTTCCCACATATTCAAAGTCAGTGGACGTGGTTGCTTTGGGTGAATTTGACGTGCACGAAGATGTGAATGGAATGCTGCGCTAACACCATCTAATCCTTGGTTTGAATAAACAGCAAAAAATGCTGGGGCTTCATAAGATTCGTTGTGCTTAAGAATTACTTCACCAGCAAGTAAAAGTTCGCCTGCACCAATAGATTGTTGACCATCAAAACCGCGTTCAACCAAATAATGAGAATTACCACTCCATGCAATCGATGTTGCCCAAGCAGAACCAGATTGGAAAGACGTTTGTGGAGTTAATGCAATATCTGCAATAGAGAAATTATGTCCGCTTCGCCCCTCACGAGATTCACGCACCCAGGTTCCAATTTGAATATCGCGACGTTGTGGTTGACGCTCATTTGACCAACGCCCTGCAAAATCTAAAGTCTGTGTTGCTTCTCGTGGCAAGGGCAACCAATAAATAAATTCATTGAGAACATAATCAGAGTTTCCAATATTTTTAAGTGTGGCTTTTTGAATTAGAACACCAAAAGTATCTAAATCAAAAGTAATTACGACCTCTAGTTCTGCATGAGAGTCTCGAAGAGTTACTACGCAGTGATTATCTTGATGAAGAAAATCAGTAACTTCAAATTTAGTTGACCAAGCTTTTCCATTTCGGTGTCCAGATAGAGTTGGACGCCCTAAGAAACCACGTGCGCTCTCGCGCATCAAACCTGGCAGCTGCGGTTCATCCCAAGAACTATTTGCAATCGATACTTGACTAGCTAGTGCGATGTCCTGGTTTTGCCCAAGAATTGGGGCTCCCCAATGGTGAATAACTAAGGCTCCATTAACAACCTCAATAAGCAACGAGGAAGTTGGAGCGCTCAGAAGTGCAGTTTGCTTAGTCACAACTGTAGAGTAACGACACTATGGAGCAGAGTAAAAAACTAAGCGCTGGCATCCTTCGAAATGATCGCCAGATGGCCGATGGCCGCACCATTCGCTATTACGACACTTCTGGCCAAAATCGCCGCGCTAAAGATGCACGTCCTGTAGAAGAACAACCAGCAATAGGCGAGCTTCGACTCGATCCACTAGTTAATGAGTGGATCGCTATGGCATCACATCGCCAAGGTCGAATCTTTTTACCTCCCAAAGAACTCTGCCCTCTTTGCCCTACAACTGGTGAACTTTTAACCGAGATTCCTGAATCTGATTTTGAAGTAGTTGTCTTTGATAACCGCTCTCCTTCACTTCGACCTCCAACTACTGTTTGGGCGCTACCTGATCAAGTTGGTCCAGATACGGATTTGGGAAGTGCTGCTGGTAAATGTGAAGTTATTTGTTTTACAGCAGAACATGGAAATGCATTCAAAGATTTAACACCTGCGCGCGTACGCGTTCTACTTGAAGCGTGGATTGATCGTACCGCCGAACTATCGCAAGAAAGCTTTATTGAGCACATTGCACCATTTGAAAATCGCGGTGAGGAAATTGGTGTGACTCTTACCCATCCGCATGGTCAGATTTATGCCTACTCATATATTCCACCTCGTGTTGAAAAAATGTTAGCGACAGCCAATAAATTTAAAGCTTCCACTGGAAAAGTTTTATTTGATGAAGTGGTTGCCCGTGAAATTGGCGACGAAGAGCGAATCATCGCCCGTAATGAACGTTGGATTGCATTTGTTCCTTATGCGGCGCGTTATCCATTTGAAATTCATGTTGCACCTCTAAACCCAGTTCCAGATCTAACTGGCCTCACTGATAAAGACCGCGATACTTTTGCTCCAATCGCTCTTGAAGTCATGAAGCGCCTTGATGGTGTCTTTGGAATTGATATGGCATATATCGCCGCATGGCACCAAGCACCTGTTCGTGTTGGCCGCGATGTATTGCGCTTGCACTGGCAAATCACAAGCGTGCGACGTGCTCCTGGAAAATTGAAGTACTTGGCTGGATCTGAATCTGCAATGGGGGCATTCATCATGGACATGCGACCTGAGCAATCAGCTGCGCAATTGCGCGAAGTAGTTTTGTAATGCGGGTTTTAGTAACAGGTGGCACGGGATATATTGGTTCCACGGCCGTAGATATATTGCTTGAGCAAGGTTATGAAATTTCGATTCTGGATGATTGCAGCACTGGCCATGCCGACACAGCTCCAGCGGGTGTGAGTTTTATTCAAGGCTCACTTTTGAACTCCGGAGATTTAGCACAAGCACTTGTTGGTGTTGATGCAGTGATGCACTTTGCTGGAAAATCACTTGTTGGTGAATCTGTTGAAAAACCTGATCTTTATCATCAGGTCAATGTTGATGGAACACGTAATTTGCTAGATGAGATGCACAAGAGCGGTGTTACTAAGTTGGTCTTTTCTTCATCCGCTGCCACCTATGGCGAACCAGAACAAGTACCTATTTTGGAAAGTGCACCCACTAAACCTACAAATCCCTATGGTGCTACAAAGTTAGCCATAGATCAGATGATTACAGCAGAATCGGCCTCAAGGGGAATCGCTGCAGCATCACTTCGCTATTTCAACGTTGCAGGCGCTCTTAAATCAAAGCGTGGTTGGTTGGCTGAGCGCCACAATCCAGAAACTCATTTGATTCCAAATGTCTTAAGAAGTACGCCAGAGAACCCAGTAAAGATATTTGGCACCGATTGGCCCACAGCTGATGGAACGTGTGTGCGCGACTATGTGCACGTTGTTGATTTAATCGATGCACATATTAAAGCTTTAGAATCCCTCACAGCTGGTGTGCATGAGATTTATAACTTAGGTAGTGGTGATGGGTATTCAGTGCGAGAAGTTGTAGCAGCGGCTTCAAAGGCTGCGGGGCACCCAATTCCAACTCTTGATTCACTTCGTCGCGCCGGAGATCCTGCAGTGCTAATTGCAGATATCAAAAAAGCAAAAACAATGCTTGGTTGGGTTCCAAAAAGAGGGATAGAAGACATGGTTGCCGATACTTTGGCAGCTTTTAGTTAGGCCACTTATGCCAGAGATTGATAGGAGATTTGTGCAGGCATTTGGAGCAGCTCCAGACATTATCGCTGCAGCTCCTGGGCGAGTGAACTTAATTGGAGAACACATCGACTACAGCGATGGTTTTGTCCTACCCTTTGCCATTAAAGATAGGACTTTTGCGGCTATCCGCGTGCGCAATGATCGCAAAGTACGCATCTCATCCATGCAGCGCAGAAACAAAGTTGTAGAACAAAACCTGGATGTAATTAAGCCTGGATTAAAAGGTGAATGGGAGCGCTATCCATTCGGTGTTATCTGGTCTCTGGGAATCACGAGCGGTATGGACATCATGATTGATGGCCATGTTCCTTTAGGTGCAGGCCTGTCGTCATCTGCTGCCCTTGAGTGTTGTGTTGCAACTGCACTCAATCATCTTTTTTCTCTAGGAAATTCTTTGGAAGATTTAGCGCGCTTAACTCAAAGAGCCGAAAATGAATATGTAGGTGTGCCATGCGGAATCATGGATCAATCTGTATCACTCATGGCACACTCTGGTTCGGCATTACTTTTAGATTGTCGAGACTTATCAACTAAACACATTGCTTTTGATGTTGCGCCTAGTGGCCTTGAACTCCTCATTATTGACACACAAGCCCATCACTCCCTTACCGATGGTGGTTATGCCAAGCGCCGTGCATCCTGTGAATCTGTTGTCGCTAAACTGGGTATCCCCTCATTGCGCGAGCTCACACTTGATCAACTATCGTCCTCACGTAACATGCTTACCGAAACTGAGTTTATGAGAGCTCGTCATGCAGTTACTGAGATGAAGCGTGTGATGGATGCCGTGGAGGTACTTGAGAAGAAGGATTTCATAACTCTTGGGCTATTACTCAATCAATCTCATGCTTCGCTTCGCGACGATTACAACGTCTCATGTCCAGAACTCAATTGCGCAGTGGATGCATCCTTAGCTGCAGGAGCACTAGGTGCGCGCATGGTCGGCGGTGGCTTTGGTGGAAGTGCAATTGCACTAATTAAGGCTTCACACAAAACAAAAACCATTGCAGCTGTTGAAAAGACTTTTGCTGTTAATCGATTTAAACCACCGCGCTTTTTTACTTCACTTCCAAGCCAAGGTGCTGAGGTTATTCAACGGGGGTAATTGAAACTACTTCTACTCCACCAATTGCTTCTAATACACTCAGCAAATCTGTAGGATCACTTCCAGGCACGGCAACAGTAATGTCGTCATAACCGCGTCCATCTTCAGATTTAAGGACGACTAAACCGCGAATATCTCCACCGGCAGCACCAATTGCAGATGCTAGTAAGCCAAGTGCACCAGGGCGATCTGGAAGAGAGATGCTGAGACGAAATAGAGCCATGGCTTAACAATACCGCCAACATCTTTTTCTCAAGTTAGGCCTCAATTACCCAAGCGCCTTTAACCGCAACCTTGACTTTGCCAAGCGCAGTTTCTGCAGGACCATTTACAACCTGTCCAGATTTGTTGGGATCAAATTCAGCTTGATGACATGGACACTTCAATGTCTTGCTGGAAGCTGAGTAACTGACCGTGCAGCCTTGGTGCGTGCAAATTGCCGAATATGCAAACACACCTTTTTTAGTTCTAAATAGGACTGATGGTGCGCCATTGCCGGCAACAAAATTGTGAGTGCCGCCAACTTTGATGGATGCAAGTTTAATAATTTTTGTGCCTTTTCCAGCTGCAACATCACTTGTTGCAGGCGCCGCTTTAGCAAAGAACTTGCCCGCTCCTGCAAATGCAATTGCTAGTGCACCTGTAATTCCTACACGAAACAGGCCGCGACGCTCTAATGACATTGTAAAAACCTTTCGTTTGCCATTTCCAATTATGAGTAACAAATAAGACAACCATAAAACTGCATATGCCGTATTACTTGCCAAGAAATAGGGTGAAACATTAAAAGTATCAGCAAGCCATAGACCTAGCGACATCAAAAATCCACCGAAAGCGGCCAAACGCGGTGCAACCCAGAGACGTGTGGCAAGTCCGATTGCGAACTCAGAGAGGATTACAAATCCACCTACAAAGATGGCATGTTCAATCAACCTATCAAAAGCAAAGCCCACTGGGGACTGGATTGAAAATCCAGATAGCTGTGTTCCTATATAAGTATCAGATCCTGGAGTGAGAAAACCTGAATCACTTGCCTTATCCCAACCCGCATATATCCATGTGATTCCAAGCCAGAGGCGCATGACCCTTAAAGCAGGTGCTTGATTGCGCCATGAGGAACTGGCCGTGCGCACATAGCTTGTAATCATGTTCATGAGATACATAGTAAAGGTGACTCTGAAAAAAGGCCGAGTAGAAAAGCTCCCTGACTTGGATTCGAACCAAGAACCTGTCGATTAACAGTCGACTGCTCTGCCGTTGAGCTATCAGGGATCAATAGAGCGCAAACTCTAGCGCACGCCCAGGCCATGGCTGAAATTGAGGGGTTTTTAAAGGCCTCCGAGCGCCAAATCATGCAGATTTCGTCGGGCGTTTTCTAGGGCTACTAATTGCGCAAAAGCTGCGTTGTATTCAATTTCACTTTCAACGGGATTGAGTCGTTGGAGCGATGATTTAAGTTCTGCGATGGAGCGAGATATTGCAACTTCACGCAAGCGAGCCACGATGCTTTCGACATATGCAGCGCTTGGCTTTCCATCGGCCCGAATGGGTTCAACTGTTAGCTCAGTAAACAAAGTCTTAATGCGCTCATCACTAATAGTTTCGGCAGAAAGTGTAGGAGTTTCATCAATTGTCTTACGCAATTCTTTATAGGCAGGATGCGTAAATGCACCTGGTTCAATATCACTCCACAGAGTTCCCGTAAAAAGTAATGCCTCTTGCAATCTCGCTTTTAGAACTTCACGCTCAAGTATTAATCGTGCCTCATTTGGCTCTGGTCGCCAATTACTGTCTTCTTCAGTTGTTGGCTCAATACTTTCACGCACCTTAGGTTGGCTCTTTACGCCTTGGGCAACAGCCTTTGAAACTATTTCAACTTCTGTACCAAGCCATCCTGCAAGTAGGCGGGTGTATTCAGGGCGAAGTGATTTATCACGAATCTGTGCAACTAGTGGTGCTGCAGCATTTAAAGCATTCACACGACCCTCAGCGCTATCTAATTTGTGATGAGCTAGTTCAGCTCGGATTGCAAATTCAAAGAGTGGGACTCGTCGAGCAATTAAATCGCGCAAAGCTAAATCACCTTTTTGCTGACGCAGTTCGCATGGATCTAAACCATCAGGCTCAACTGCAACAAATGTCTGGGTCACAAACTTTTGATCTTCACTAAATGCACGAAGAGCGGCCTTTTGACCGGCAGCATCACCATCGAATGTAAAGATAACTTCTCCTCTAAATGAATCATCATCCATCAATAATCTGCGCAAGATACGGATGTGGTCTGCGCCAAAGGCTGTGCCACATGTAGCAACTGCAGTAGTGATTCCTGCTAATTGAGCAGCCATGACATCGGTATATCCCTCAACTATGACTGCCTGGCGCTTCTTTGCGATCTCTTTTTTAGCCGCATCTAAACCGTAAAGAACTTGGCTCTTTTTATAGATCGGTGTCTCTGGAGTATTGAGATATTTAGGACCTTGATCTTCTTCATCACTTGCAAGTTTCCGACAACCAAAACCAACGACATCTCCAGAGATATCCCTAATGGGCCAGGTAAGACGATTGCGGAATCTATCGATTGGTCCGCGCTGTCCCATCTTTGTAAGTCCAGCAGTTTCAAGTTCATCAATGCTGTAACCCTGTGCACGTAAGTGCTTTGTCAATGCATCCCATTCATCCGGTGCAAATCCCACGCCAAATTTCATACATGCATCTTTATCAAAGCCGCGCTTGGTCAGTAAGTCTCTGCCGTGGGCAGCATCTGGAGAAATGTTAAGTTGTTCTTGATAAAAACGTGCCGCCTCCGTGTTTGCTGCAATAAGACGTGAGCGAGCTCCGGCCGAAAATGCTGGTGTGGATGGTCCACCTTCTTCATAACGCAATGTGTAACCCATGCGATCAGCAAGGCGTTCAATAGTTTCAGTAAACGTTAGATGATCTATCTTCATTAAGAATGCAATGACATCTCCGCCGGTCTGGCAACCAAAGCAGTGAAAATAACCTTTGCTTGGTGTGACGTGAAATGAAGGAGATTTTTCATCATGGAAAGGACACAGGCCTTTCTTTTGTCCCCCGCCTGCACTTTTTAACTGAACATACTCCCCTACGATTTCATCAATTGGTGCACGGTCGCGGATGTATGCAACATCTTCATCCTTAATTCGACCGCTCATAGGTTCATCTTAACGAGAAGCTAACAAACGGGCATGGAGGGCATATGCGCCAGGGTCGGTTAAAGCCGCCACTTGATCAATAATCACGCGCATACGAGTGATTTCATCGCTGGCTTCATTCCAACTCTTGAGGAAAAAGGAATCTAACTCCTGTGGTGCGCGAGCACGAAGCATTTCAACGAGTTCACTAACAATAAGTTGCTGCTTGGCATAGCGATCTTGTGAATGTGCAGCATTAATTAAGTAGTGCCCCGCAATTGCCTTTAAGAAGTCCACTTCAATAATTTGTTCCCGAGGGATTTCAAGGTCTGCGCTGTAGCGCGAGAGGGGACCATCACCATGAATTTTACGAGTCTCAAGCTCTGCAGCCAGAACGAAGCGACCAATAAGCTGACTAGTTGAATCCTTTAAGCGAGCAAGTGAGTGATGTGTTCCATCATAATAATGCGGCCAAGCAGATAACGCCGATAATCTCTTATGAGCATCGATTGCCTCTTGTTGAGTTGCATCACTTCCGTAATCTCGAACCATCACCGTATATAACTCTTCAAAGTCTGTATCAAAGTTCTTCACTGAAATCTGATTAGCAAAAATCGCATCTTCTAAGTCATGAACTGAATAGGCGCAATCATCTGACCAATCCATAATTTGGGCTTCAATACATTTCTTATCCATTGGAGCACCAGTTCGCATCCAGTTAAAAACTTCTACATCATCATCGTAAACACCAAATTTGCGAGAGTTCTGCGAACGTGGCCATGGATATTTAGTTGCTCCATCAAGTGATGCTCTTGTTAAATTCAGACCAACACTTTTTCCATCACTATCAATAGTCTTTGCTTCAAGGCGCACTAGCAATCGAAAGCTCTGGGCATTTCCTTCAAAGCCACCAAAGTCGGCGGCAATGGATGCTAAAGCTTCTTCACCGTTGTGGCCAAAAGGAGGATGTCCTAAATCATGGGCAAGGCATGCTGTGTCTTGTAGATCTGGATCTGCACCCA
>SXYM01000054.1 GCA_005789205.1 Actinomycetota bacterium
CTCTTCTAAAAGCTGGTGAGTCAAAAGAGTTATTTGATTGGAAATTTAGTGTTCTAGAGACAAGTAAAGATGGTCTATTACTTGAAGTTAGTAAAGGATCTGGCAAGGCCTATGTAGCTCCAGTAATTAAGCAAAATAACCAAGGACCTAGACAACCAGACTCACCCATTGGATTAACTGGTGGTGAATTCACTAGAAGTAGTGCAACAAGTGCTGAGATTGCCTGGAAACCAACGAACTATCAGTCTTATCGAATTTATGTCACAGCAACAGATGACTTTCAAAAAGTCTATTTTGAATCAGGCAATGTTGATTCAACTGCAAATCCCCTGGTAGTAAAGATGACTGGCCTGGTTTGTGGCGTGGATCTTCGAGTGATGAGCATGTTCTTTACAGAAAAGCAAGGTCAGGGTCAATCGAGAGTAGAGGAGCGAATTCTAGGAAGCTTCAAGTGTTGATGAGAGAGCTATCTTTAAGTAGGTTTGTTGTAAGGAAATTATCTAGATCGTAATAAAGAGGCCGTTCACGTAAGCTTTATGTGTCCTTTTTTAGAGTACATAGGAATTTTACTGAGTTAGTATTAGAGTGACCAGGGAAAATGAGGAGCGATTAATGGCCAGGACTCCAGTGGTGGTAAAAAGACGGTTTCCACGACCAAGTGAATTGTCAGCGCTCCTTCGGTTTCGCAAACCAATTTTTAGTCCAAGACGTCGGCGCCTACACCGAGCCCTTACCATTTATGATCTTCGAGACATTGCAAAGCGAAGGACCCCTCAAGCTCCTTTCGACTACACCGATGGAGCGGCAGATCAAGAATTTTCATTAAATCGGGCTCGACGCACCTTTGAAGCAATCGAGTTTTCACCCAATATCCTTCGTGATGTTTCAAGAGTCAGCACTCGAGTTAAAATGCTTGGCGTTGAACACTCCCTTCCTTTTGGTATTGCACCTACCGGTTTTACACGCATGATGCAGACTGAGGGTGAAATTGCTGGTTGCACTGCTGCAGCGGATGCAGAAATTCCCTACACACTTTCAACGATGGGTACTCGCTCAATCGAAGATGTTGCTTTAGCAGCTCCTCATGGAAGAAATTGGTTCCAACTCTATATGTGGAAAGATCGTGAGCGTTCCATGGCTTTAGTGGATCGGGCAAAAAGTTCTGGTTTTGACACCCTGGTTCTAACTGTTGATGTTCCTGTTGCTGGAGCTCGCTTACGCGATATTCGAAATGGAATGACAATTCCTCCCTCTTTAACTTCTAAGACAATTCTCAATGCAATTCCAAGACCAGCATGGTGGCTAAATTTCTTAACTACCGATCCTCTTAAGTTTGCATCACTTGATTCATGGAATGGAACAGTCGCGGAATTACTCGATTCCATGTTTGATCCCACTATTACTTTTGATGATTTAAAGTGGATTCGTAAGAATTGGAAAGGTAAACTAGTTGTTAAAGGAATTCAAAATGTTGACGATGCCAAAATGTCAGTAGTCGCTGGCGCTGATGCACTTATTCTCTCTAATCATGGCGGTCGACAACTTGACCGCGCTCCAGTTCCTCTCCTTCTGCTTCCAGAAGTTAAGAAGAAAATTGGAAATAGAGCCGAAATTCATATTGATTCCGGGATTATGCACGGAGCCGACATCGTGGCTGCTCTGGCGCAAGGTGCTGATTTCACATGGATTGGTCGTGCTTACCTTTATGGCTTGATGGCAGGTGGACGAGATGGAGTGGATCGAGCAATTGAAATTTTAAGCACTCAAATTCTTCGAACTATGAAACTTCTCGGAGCAAAGACTGTTTCAGAATTACGTCCATCTCATGTCAAAATAATTCAATCACTGAAATCATGAACTCTGAGATAGAGTCTGGTACGAGCCACCTTTCGAGTGCAAAAGCCATATCCCAAAATATTCGTAATCTGCCCAAAGCTTTTACTTGGACAGCGCTCTTTTCGGGAGTTCTTATTGTCTTTGTCTCTACAACAGGACCTATTGCTATCCTCTATCAAGCAGCAGAAGCTGGACAATTGACAGCAGAAACTACCAACTCTTGGCTTTTTGCCGTATTTCTTGGTTCTGGGCTATTTGGGTTATTACTGAGTTTGAGATTTGGGATTCCAATTGTTGGTTCGTGGGCAGCCACCACAACTGCACTACTTGTTACTGGTTTAGTTGATCATAAATTCTCTGATGTAATCGGTGCTTATTTTGGGGCATCAATACTTTTAATAATTGTGGGTTTTACAGGTGTTTTCAATCGAGTTATGCAAGTGATCCCCCATCCGATAATCATGGCCATGCTTGCAGGAGTTCTCTTTATATTTGGATTGAAAATATTTACATCTTCTCGAGTCAATCCACTTTTGGGTCTTTCGATGATTGCAGTATATTTCTTGGGCAGAGCCTTAAGGTGGCGCGCACCAGTACCAGCTTCTTTCTTCACTGGACTATTTGTAGTCATAGTGCAGAGGAAAACTGACTTTCCAGCTTTGAATGTCACGGTCGTGCAGCCATTATGGACAAACCCTACATTTTCTATTGGTGCATTTTTTACTCTAACAATCCCAATAGTTCTAATGGTGATTACCACGCAAAATGCCCCTGGGATTGCTTTACTAAAAGCTGGTAATTACCAAGCACCTGTTAATCAACTAGTTCACTTTGGTGGGACCCTTTCATTGCTAGGAGCAGGATTTGGTGGCGCGGGTGTAAATCTCTCTGCCATGACTGCAACAATCGCAATTTCGCCTGATAGTGATCCAAATCCCAAGACTCGATACGTTGCAGGTGTTAGTTCAGGTTTGACATATTGCCTTGCAGCTTTATTTGCGGGGATTTTCTCAACACTTTATGGAGCCTTCCCTATAGAATTAACCGCAATCTTGGCAGGGCTAGCCTTACTGCCCGTAATTACAAATTCACTCTCGGAAGCATTCGAATACCGGGAATTTCGTGATTCAGCGATGGTGACATTTCTCGTCACGGCGTCAGGAGTCTCTGGTCTGAGCATCGGCTCGCCGTTTTGGGGGCTATTGGCAGGTCTTGCGATCTATAGATTTAGTGAGATTCGCGAGACACGTCAGGCCCGCTAGAGCCAATCAAGAAATCCAGATCCGCTCCCTTATCTGCTTGGTTTACATGATCAATATACATACGTTGCCATCCTCTTTCTGGCTGAGCACATGCATCTTTAGCAAGCTGTGAGGCGGGCCGCGAGGACAATTCTGCATCAGAAAGTTTTACATTTATGCTTCGCGAAGGAACATCAAGCTCGATAATGTCCCCAGTCTTGATTTTTGAAAGTGGACCACCTGCTGCTGATTCAGGGCTAACATGCAAAATCACTGTTCCGTAAGCTGTGCCACTCATACGCCCATCACAGATTCGAACCATATCAGTGACTCCCAATGAAATTAATTTTCTAGGTATTTTCATATTTGCAACTTCGGGCATTCCTGGGTATCCCTTAGGCCCACATCCGCGAAGCACGAGAACAGAATCGGGCGTCACATCAAGTTCTGGTGAGTCGATTCGCGAATGAAAATCTTCGATGCTATCAAAGACAATTGCAGCACCTGTGTGCCGTAACAAAGAAGGACTAGCGGCTGCGGGTTTTATGACTGCTCCATCAGGGGCAAGATTGCCGCGAAGAATTGCTATTCCCGCTTCTTTCTTTAATGGCGCTTTGAATGTGGAGATCACTGACGAGTCATAGATCTCTCCAGAGCCTATGGTTTCGGTAATAGATTTTCCTGTGACAGTGATTGCTGAAGCATTGATCAGAGATTCGATCTGCTTGAAAACTGCGCTGAGTCCACCTGCACGATGAAAATCTTCCATCAAAAACTTTCCCGAGGGTTGTAGATTCACTAAGAGTGGAATACGAGATCCAATGCGATCAAAATCCTCTAATTTGAGTGAAACCCCAAGGCGTCCAGCAATTGCCAAGAGATGAACTACTGCGTTGGTAGAGCCACCAACTGCAGCCAAAGCAAGTATTGCGTTTTCAAATGAGGCTCGAGTAATCACTTGGCTCACTTTGAGATCGACTTTAACCATATCGACAATTCTTCGTCCTGATTCATGAGCTGCTTGTAATAGTCGGGAATCCGGCGCTGGAGTTCCAGCAACTCCTGGTAACGTCATTCCTAAAGCCTCAGCCATAATTCCCATGGTTGAGGCGGTGCCCATTGTGTTGCAATGACCCTTAGAACGAATCATTGCAGATTCTGATTCAATAAATTCTTTTTCATTCATCTTTCCAGCTCTAACATCCTCACTCATCCGCCAGACGTCAGTTCCACAACCAAGCACTCGACCTTTAAAAGTTCCAGTGAGCATCGGGCCCCCAGGCACAACGATTGATGGAAGATTAACTGAAGCAGCACCCATAAGTAGGGCAGGAATTGTCTTGTCACATCCACCTAGAAGCACTGTGCCATCAATTGGATTGGCACGTATCAATTCTTCCGTTGCCATTGCAACCATATTGCGCCACAACATTGCTGTTGGTCGCACCAAAGTTTCGCCAAGAGAAATCATAGGAAGATTGAGTGGAACTCCTCCCGCTTCCCATATTCCATTCTTAACGCTTTGTGCAATCTCATCGAGGTGAGAATTGCATGGAGCTAAATCAGAAGCAGTGTTTATGATTGCAATCTGCGGGCGTCCGTCGAATGATGAATTAGGAGTTCCGCGACGCATCCAAGCGCGATGAATGTAAGCATCGCGACTGTTTCCAGCATACCAATGTGAACTTCTCAAGCGCGATGCTCCTCTAATTTGAGTATCAAAAGCATAGCCTTGAGCCAAATTATTCGTCTAGCATTAGCAACATAATGAAGGCTTTCATCGTTCACGCTCCAGGGCAATCAACAATTGAAGAAGTTGAAGAGCCAATTGCGGGCTTGGGTCAAGTAGTTGTTGAGGTAACAAGAGCAGGGGTGTGTGGAACTGATGTCGAATTCTTCAATGGCGATATGGCCTACTTCAAAACAGGCGAGGCGTATTATCCAATGCGTCTTGGTCATGAGTGGTGTGGCATTGTTATCTCTACTGGAGTTGGTGTAGACAGAAAGTGGATAGGTAAACGAGTCACGGGTGACACAATGCTGGGCTGCCAGAATTGCAAGAGATGCCTCAGCGGAGCGCAACACGTTTGTGCAGATAGATTCGAGATTGGAATTAGAAATGGTTGGCCTGGCGCTCTCGCTGAAAAGCTCCTAGTGCCAGCTTTTGCTTTGCATCCTCTTCCCGACTCTATAGATGACACCACGGGAGCTCTTATTGAACCAGGTGGAAATGCTCTGCGCTCTGCTCAAGCATCCAAAGCCGCACCAGGAAAGAAGATTTTGGTCTGGGGAAGCGGAACGATAGGGCTGCTCACTGCACAATTTGCTATCGCAATGGGAGCAGAGGTTCATGTTATCGGAATCGATCCTAAGACTCTCGCTCTTGCCAAAGATCTTGGTGTACACGTCATCCACCAAGACACAAATAAATTAGATAGTGGTTACGACGCAATCGTCGATGCAACAAATTCATCTTCTATTCCAGCAGAAGCGCTCTCAATTGTTGAGCCAGGGGGACGCGTTGTTTACATCGGAGTCTCAGGTGAGCCCAGTAATCTGGATAGCAGATTACTTGTACTAAAAGATTTAACTGCTGTTGGAATTCTTTCCGCATCCCCTGGTTTAACAGGTGCAATTGATTTCTATTCACGAGGTGAGATAAACCCAAAACCAATTGTTGCCGCCACCGTTGCTCTACATCAGAGTGCACTGGTGCTTTCTGGGAAACGTCCTGAGGGTGCAGGGATAGGACCTAAGTTTCACATTGATCCGCAGGCTATGTAATGGTCCGAGTGCATCCAGTTTCTGAAATAGTCTCACAAGTAGGGGAAGGTCCTTTGTGGCATTATCAAACTTCATCAGTTTTTTGGGTTGATATTCCAGGAAAGGTGATTCATTCTGCTGAGTTGCGCACCGGAAAATCAAGCTCAATCAAGACACCGATGATGGTTAGTGCAGTGGCGTTGGCCCAAGACAATACCCTCATTGCTGCCACGCAGTCTGGTTTTGCGAAAATTTCTCTAGATGGAAAGAACCTTTCAAAGATCGAGGAATTTCTTACATCCGACATGAGAATGAATGATGGAAAGGTTGATCCAGCCGGCCGATTTTGGGCAGGAAGCTTGGCTCTTGATTTTGAGAAGAATAGAGGGTCTCTATATGTTTTAGAAAAGGACTCGACTCGAAGTACAGCGATTGAGAAACTCACCCTCTCCAACGGAATGGGATGGAGTCCTGATGAGCGATATTTCTACTTCATTGACAGTATTCCAGGAACTCTGTTTCGCTATAACTTTGACTGCTTAAGTGGGACGATTTCAAACAAAACAGTGCTTGTGGAATTTGATCCAAAACGTGGAATTCCCGATGGGTTATGCATAACACGTGATGGCTTAATTCTTATTGCACTATGGGACGGAGGACGCCTCGAACTCTATGAACCATCTGGAAAAAAACTTGAGGAATTCGTTCTACCAGTTAAACGTCCTACTTCATGTTGTTTTGCAGGCGATGATTTTTCAACCCTAATTGTCACAACAGCAAGTGAAGACATTGATTGCACCCTTGAACCTCTTGCAGGTCGCATCTTGGCACTTTCAGACACCGCCCTGAGTGGACTTCCGACTTATCGATATGGTTAAGTTCTATATCTACAGCTTGCAGATCAAAGGATAGGTGATGAAACAATGAAGATTGCGCGCATTGGCGATTTTGGTAGAGAGAGACCAGCCGTCATTGTAGGTAGTAAAGCAATCCTAGTTGACTCAATCATCTCCGATTGGAGTCGCACTGAGCTGGAAAATGGTGCTGTTGAACGCGTTGCTCAATCAGAGCTCACGCAATTACCTCATGAAGAGTTTGGCAAAAGACGAATTGGTGCTCCCATCAAGAGCCCAACCAAAGTTATATGCGTGGGTTTGAATTACGTTGGCCACATAAAAGAGACTAATTCCGAAACCCCAACAGAGCCGATTATTTTTATGAAGGCACCGGACAGCGTTGTTGGCCCCAATGATAGTGTGGCGATTCCACCAAATAGCCAATCCACAGATTACGAAGTTGAGTTGGCAATCATTATTGGCAAAAGAGCTCTTTATTTGGAATCTGCTGCACAATCACAAGCTCATGTTCTGGGTTACTCGATCAGCCAAGATATAAGTGAGAGACACTGGCAATTAGAGAGATCTGGTCAATGGATGAAAGGAAAGTCTTTCCCAACCTTCAATCCCATTGGTCCAGTCATCGTCACAAAAGATGAATTAATTCCCTCTGCGTTGCGCCTGTGGTGCACCGTCAACTCTGAGATTCGACAAGATTCAAATACCAACGATTTACTATTTGGAATTGATCATTTGGTCTGGTATATCAGTCAATTTATGGAGCTACATCCTGGAGACATCATCAATACGGGAACTCCCTTTGGGGTCGGATTAGGCTTCAAACCACCTAGGTATTTGAGAGCTGGCGATGTGCTTCGAACCGGAATTGAGGGTATCGGAGAGATTGAATCAAAAATATCCTCACACTTGGAAAGGATTAGCTGATGCGTGCAGAGTTTCACTCTCTTGTAACGGTAGTAACAGGAGCAGGTTCTGGAATAGGCCTTGCTGTATCTAAGAAATTGAAATCCCAAGGAGCGACAGTGATAGGGCTTGATCTTCACCCTGGAGAGTTTGGTTCTATAGGACAAATGGTTGTCTGCGACATCGGTGACGACGCATCTGTGACTGTAGCTTTCGAGGAGATTTCTAAATCAACCGATGTGATTGATGTTCTAATCAATAATGCGGGTATTGGTGCAATTGGAACGGTTGAGAGTGCAACAACTCATGAGTGGAATAAGGTACTAAATACTAATGTGATAGGAACTTCTCGAGTTACCGCTGCTGCATTGCCATTTCTCCGCAGAAGCTCAAATGCTGCAATCGTAAATACCTGCTCAGTTGTAGCCAATTTTGGATTTCCAGAACGTACTATTTATAGCGCTAGCAAGGGCGCAATCCTTGCTTTGACGCTATCAATGGCATCAGATTTTCTAAAAGAGGGTATTAGGGTGAATTGTGTAAATCCAAGCACAACTGACACTCCCTGGGTTGGACGACTACTATCTCAAGCAAAGGATCCTTCCAAAGAACGAGCTGCCCTTGAATCTCGTCAACCAATTGGTCGTCTTGTTGCCCCCGAAGAGGTGGCAAACGCAATAATCTATCTGGCGCACCCTGACCAGAAATCAACCACTGGGACCGTACTTTCAGTCGATGGCGGCCTTCATAGTTTGTATGTCCCCAGGTAGAAGGCGCCCTGCCCCGTTGAAATTCAATTGGGCAATTTTTCATCCCAATACCAAGATTCTTCTGTAAAACCTTGACGTCCCCATTCAGAAGACCTAGTATCCCTATTTGTATACAAGTTGGAATACTAAGGGAGCCTAGTTGTACAAGCAGCGAGAAATAGACCAAGCAACGATTCGCGACCAATACCTCCTTGCGCAAATTCAACGTGAGATTGCTGCTGTCGTGGGGGCTGAAAACGTCAATGCAGATACCGAGTTATTGCATGAACAGTCAGCTGATTGGTCTTGGATCTCTCAGTATCTTCGCTACAAGTCACTCCCTATTCCAACTGCTGATCTCTATGTTCGTCCTGGAACGGCTAATGAAGTGGCCGAAGTACTTCGTATCGCATGTGAATATAAAGTTCCAGTCATTCCGCGTGGGGGTGGTTCAGGTACCCAAGGTGGAACCTTCGCAATCTATGGTGGTATTGCGATGGATTTGAGAAGACTCAACAAAGTTTTTCACATCGATGAAATTAGTATGGCTGTCACAGCAGAGGCTGGAATCGAAGGTCCCGAACTAGAGAAGATTCTCAATGCAAAAGGCTTGACCATGCCACACTACCCAGGATCATTCCATTTTGGTGCAACATTAGGCGGTTATCTTGCTGCTCGTGGTTCCGGCGTTGTATCAACCAAGTATGGCAAAGCAGAAGATCTTGTACTTCAACTAGAAGCTGCACTTCCGCCAGGAAAGCTTATTGAGACTATGAGAGTTCCAAGCCATGCATCAGGACCTGGAATTATTCAAACAATAGTCGGTTCAGAGGGAACTCTTGGAATCATCACCAAAGCAACAATGCGCATTGAAAGAATCCCAGAGTCAATGGAGTTCTTATCTTATGGATTTAAGAATATTTCAGAGGGCATCGAAGCAGCGCGACTGATTATGACTGATCGTTGGCGCCCGGCAGTAATTCGTCTCTATGACGAGGCAGATACTGCCAAGCTTTCAAAGTGGCTAAATCTGGGAATCGAAGGTGTGCTGATTGTCATAATGTGTGATGGAACGAAGGAATTGACGGCGCTTGAATCCTCTGAGATTGCAAATCTTTGTGAATCAGTTGGTGGAAAATCCTACGGTCCAGAGATTGGAAAGACCTGGTGGGATGGTAAGTACGAACCATTCAAACATGGAAATATTCCAGCGCCACCACAGATTTTCGGAACCACTGATACCTGCGCACGATTTGAAGATCTCGAGAAAATATACTGGGCGAAGAAAAAAGCCATTGAAGAGGGATTTTCTGACTATAAGGCGCGCTATTCTGCTCATTTTTCACACTGGTTTCCATGGGGCGGAATGATTTATGACCGCTTCTATATCGATAACGGACCAGAAGATCCACTTGAGGCAATTGCGCTTCATGATCGAGTTTGGGATGCAGCAATAAAAGCAAGTCTTGACAATGGCGGCTCACTCAATGAGCACCATGGGGTCGGACTAAAACTCGGACGCTTCATGCGAGAACAGCATGGCGCCGCATTCGATTTACTCTTAGGAGTAAAAGACGCATGGGATCCGGACGGAATCCTCAATCCAGGGAAACTTGGATTCGGTCCGCCAAAGAGCAGGCGTCCATGAAAAAAACCAACGATTCTTTTTGAAAGGAGAATCATGCATCTATCTATGCACAACTGGATGCGCGCCGAGCCGTTGAAGGTAACTGTTGCTCGCCTCGCAAAGTACGGATACAAGAGTATCGAGATCAGTGGCGAACCAGAGCAATATGGTCTCAATGGCAGTAAAGATACAAAGAAATTGCTCGATGACTATGGCATGAAGTGCTGGGGTTCAGTCACCCTAATGCTTGGCGAGCGCAACCTAGTAGCTGGTGATGCCAAGAAGCGCGCAGAGTCAGTTAAGTACACAAAAGACTGCATAACTATGGTTAAGGAACTTAATGGTCAAGAGATGACAATTGTTCCTGCAACAGTAGGAAAAATCGTTCCTGATGCTACTCCAGATGAAGAGTGGAAGTGGGCGGTTGAAAGCATGCGCGAAATCTATGAGCACTCCGAGAAAGCAGGAGTGCGCCTTGCAATCGAACCTCTCAATCGTTTTGAAACTTATTTCATAAATCGCGCAGAACAAGCGCTAGCGCTTGCGGAGGCAACTGGTCCAAACTGCGGAGTATGCCTCGATGCTTTCCACATCAATATCGAGGAGGCTGACCTATATGAAGCAATCCGCTCCACTAAGGGAAAACTCTTTGATTTCCATGTAGCTGATAACAACCGTATGCCTGCCGGACATGGCGATTATGATTGGAAGAAGGTCGTATCAACTCTTTCCAGTATTGGATATGACGGAGCGCTAACCGCTGAATTCGTTGCACCTATTGATCGCACGCCCGCCAATCACTACAAAAATGCCCTTGAGACTAATTTCGATAACGTAGAAATCTCACCAGAACAACTCAAGTTCATTATTGACCATGGCTCAAGCATCCTTACCGAATCCTTCTATGACTGGTTGGTTGAAGAGAACGCTAAAACTCTTCTTCCATTGATCTAATTACTCAAGAATAGATCAATTGTTGTGACCAAAACTGTACTCATCATCGCCACCTTAGACACCAAGGGGCCTGAGGCAGCCTATATCCGAGACGGATTAAACAGACTTGGGATAAGGACGACAGTTATTGATATTGGAATATTGGGCGAACCCCTGGGAATTATTCCTGATATCAGTCATGAGGAACTTGCATCTTGTGGCGGCTTAACGCTACAAGAATTGCAAAATTCGGGAACTCGTGGTCGAGCTGTAGAACGGATGAGAAGTTTTGTCATAACAAAAGTGAAGGAACTATCAGATGCAGGTACCGTCCTCGGCGCCATAGGGATTGGTGGCGCCGAGGGTTCGGTCATGTCTGCAGGGGCATTAATGCAACTTCCAATCGGAATTCCAAAGTTAGTCCTATCCCCGATTGCATCTGGCCGCCATGAATTTGGTCCACTTGTTGGAACGAGTGACATGCTTGTGATGCATACGATTATCGACATATTGGGTTTGAATCACATTTCCAAGACAATTTATGACAATGCTGTTGCTGCGATGGCTGGATTAGTATCACATGGTCACAAACTCACAGCTCCACCAGCGGGAAGTAAGTACGTCGCAGTGACAATGTTGGGAAATACGACAACATCGGTTATGGCGCTACAAAAGGAACTAGAGAAATCTGGCTATGAAGTTGTAACTTTCCATGCAAATGGCGTTGGCGGTCCTGCGATGGAGGAACTGGCTGAAGCTGGGCAATTCTTTGGCGTCATTGATTTCACGCCATCAGAAATCGTTGGGACTCTTGTTGGTGGAATTCACTATGGTGGATCAGAACGGATGAAGCGAGTTGGTCCGCTAGCAATCCCACAAATCCTCGTGCCAGGATGCGTTGATTTCTCAGTGCACCACACTGCATCTATTCCAGACGAAATGAAAAAGCGTCCGATTTACGACCATAATCCAGAATTCGCATTAGCTCGCTGTACCACAGATGAGATGGGTCGAATCGGTGAATACTTTGCAGAATGTGCTAACACTTCACGCGGTCCGATAAAGATTGTGATTCCAAGTCAAGGTTTCTCTATCCCCAATACTCCAGGTGGAGTTTTTTGGGATCGAGATGCAGACGCGCTTTTTGAATCCACTCTTCGAGCCAAACTTAACCCAAAGATAGCTGTACACAGTTTTGCGATGCATGCCAATTCAGCAGAGTTTGGCGTTGTTGTTGCAAAAGAGTTTTTAGATCTAGTTAAATCCAAAGTTGCCTAGAGAAATAGAGGAGAGAATAGATGAGTAGCTACATAACCCCACCAAGGAAAGTTCCGCACATAACTACAGGAGATGAAGACTTCCGCAAGAAGTTTCGTTCATGGAACCTTGGTGACCTCTCTTATGTTGATATCAATGAATATCTAGCCACAAAGGATGTCGTATTGGTTCCCATGGCAAGTACAGAGCAGCATGGTCCACATCTTCCGCTCTACACCGACACAATCACAGCAATCGAAGTCTCCGCTAGAGTCTCGGAGCAAATTGGCATACTTCATACACCGCCCATTTGGACTGGTTATTCTCCACAACATATGTATGGCGCAGGACAGGGTCGTGGAACAATTACTGTTAGAGCTCAAACTCTAAATGACTTGATGTATGACATAGCAAGATCATTGGTCCATCATGGATTTAATCGAGTGATTTTTGTAAATGGTCATGGTTCAAATATCAAAGTTGTCGATCCAGTACTACGCAAACTTCGCTATGAAACAAATGCTCTAATCGGTTTCGTTAAGCCATACATGGAGCGCTACACCGGGATCTTGGCAGGATTAATGGAGAATCCACCGGAGGAGACCCCTGGTTGGCATTCCAGTGAACTAGAGACCTCACAAGACATGGCTTGGAATGAGAATCTTGTTCGGATGGAACGCGCAGTTGATACTCGTGCTCATACTCCAGCGTTCCTACCAAAGTCCTTTTCTAAAAATGATGGCATGCCCGATGTTGAGTTCGAAGGTTATCAATACTTCCAATTCCCCATGGATCATCATGAATTTGTTGAGAATGGAATTATTGGTAATCCAATGAGAGCCACAAAAGCAAAAGGAGAAGAGGCTTTTCATCGCTATAGCACGCATGTGGCAAAGGGCATTTTAGAGTTAATGAAAGTTCCAGTTACCGTTAAAAACCGAGAGTTTGTTGATCGAGTCTAATGAGAACAGACAAATCACCCTCAAGAGCTCGAGAAGGATTAAAAATGAAGTTGAATTCCAAAACTTCGGATTCTCTCAGTGACGATGCCTATGAGTGGTTGATTAGTGCAATTACCTCGTTTGCAATTCCTACAAATAGTCAGATATCAGAGAATAAACTTGCCACAGAGCTTGGTGTAAGTCGCACACCAGTCAGAGAGGCGCTTAAACGACTGGAGAATGAGGGATTAATCAAGAGAGGTGAGGCTGGCCGCTTTACAGTTGCCATGCTCACCTCCAAAGATGTAGATGAGGCTATTGATTTACTGATTTTGTGTGACACCTACATGTTTCAACGCTCTGCAAAAAATATTAGCGATGCAGATTCACAACTACTTAAAGATTCAGCAGAGAAAATGGCGCATTTTGCCACACTTGGCGATCGTGAGAGCTGGATTAAGCAGGACAGTATTTTTCATGAGACAGCCATGCGTGCTGCCAATAATGAAATCGTTTCAGAAGTCTCTCGGGTTACACGCAGAAGAATCCAAAGATTTTGGGCAAGGTCTCTCTCTGGCGCTCGTGATTTGATTACATGCTCAGATGAGCATTTGGAGATAGCGCAGAGTATCTTGGATAAAGACCTTATTGCCATTGGTAACCTAGTTGAGGCCCACCTGGCTCATTTACGGGCAAATATGCATGAGATTGTGGAGTCTATGGCAGTATTTTTCACTAGCGAGGGTTATAACGAATGAATAACAACTGTAATTCTGCCAATTTTCCATTGACTTTTTCACCTTATCTTTGTTTCGATTCACATAGGGAAATGAGCTGTAGCAAGGCGTCAGGGGGATTAATTTGACGCGTTTTATTTTTACTCTGCTTAATGGCTTGACCTTGGCGGGTCTGTACTTTCTAGTTGCCAGTGGTCTAACTTTAATTTTTGGCTTAATGCGGGTCATCAACCTGGCTCACGGAGCATTCTATCTACTAGCGGGTTATATATCGTGGAATGTTGTGGACAAGACTGATAATTGGTTTCTTGGGGTACTTCTAGGTGCACTCTCACTTGGAATATTTGGCACACTTGTTTACTTAATTTTGCTCAGAAAGTTTCAGTATGAAGAATTACGCGTCGCTTTAATAACTCTCGGTGTATCACTAATTCTTGCCCAGGGCATGCTTGCCGTATTCGGAGGAGAGTATTATCAAACTAGCATTCCTGAAAATCTCTCACAATCAATTCCGATTCCAGGAATCGAGATTTCATATCCTTTATTTAGAATACTAGTTCTATTCCTTGCCATTATTGTTGCTATTGGCTTATGGTTATTTATTACAAGAACTCGATATGGAGCCATCATTCGAGCAGGCGTTGATGACACAGCTATGGTTTCAGCGCTGGGGATAAATGTGCAAGCAGTATTTATCTGGATTTTCTTCCTAGGATCAGTACTTATCGGTTTTGCAGGATCTATTGGTGCAACAACTAATTCATTTGGCATGGGAACTGATGGTGACTATCTTCTTTTTTCTCTACAAGTAGTAATTATTGGTGGATTGGGCTCTATCGGTGGTGTTGCTATTGGATCATTTTTGGTGGGTGTTATCGGGCAATTTGCAGTGGGTTACTACCCAACTCTTTCAGGGGTTATCACCTTCGCGATGCTTGTTCTAATTCTTGCTTTCCGCCCTCAAGGTATATTAGGAAAAATCCGATGACCAAAGTTCGAAGCACCTATTTATTGCTACTGGCAATGGCAATCGCTTTCCCTTATTTAGTTCCAGATCCGGATTTCTGGGTTTCAAGCGGTGGCTCGCGCGCACTTTGGCTTGGCGTTACCGCCTTAAGTATGTCGTTTCTGAATCGAAATCTTGGATTAATGTCCTTAGGACAGCTTTTCTTCTCAGGCATCTCTGGTTATATCGTGGCAATTAGTTCAGTGACTTATGGCGTTAAATTCGGCACTTCGGTTCCACTAGCTATTCTGGCTGGAACGCTTTCAGGGGTGGTTATTGGTTTCATTGCTCTAAAGACTAAGGGCGTTTACTTCTTAATGCTCACCCTTGCCGTAACTCTGGGTCTCTATTCCTTCGCCAACTCAGCCCAAGAAATTACCCGAGGACACACAGGAATTAACAGTATTCCAAGCCCTGTCATTTTTGGAATTGACTTTGCATACACAAAGCCAATGTATTACCTCTTTCTCCTAATCGCTATCACTATTTTTACATTCTGTAAGTTCTTGGAATCAACATCATTTGGGATTGCCCTAAAAGGTGTTCGTGACAATGAAGATCGTATGACCGCGATGGGATATCGGATTTTGCCACTTAAGATGATTGCCTTCGTATTTTCTGCTCTTATTGCATCAATCGCTGGGGTGATGGGTGCATTTTATGTGACGAATATTTCACCAGATAGCGTTGGCTTGATTCGATCAATTGATCTACTGGTAATCGTTGTTGTTGGCGGCGCAACCTATCTTGGGGGAGCGTTTGTGGGTGCCGCTTTAATCGTGGTATTTGAGGCAATTGTTCAAGACTTTACTCAATATTATGTTGCGGCCACAGGCGCCTTGTTCATAATTGTTTTAATGCTAGCACCGCAAGGGTTAATGGGTATTAGCGCACAGTTTCGTAGGGCGAGGGCTAAAAAATTAGGGGCAGCAAAATGAGTAAGAAGCAAGGTTTCTGTTCTTTAAAAGGAACAGATTTGTTCAGAACTAGCGAAGGCGGTTCCGACATAAAAGTTGAGGAAATTCCTCAGCAGATACGAACAGGGAGATAAATGAAAAGACAACGTATAGGCCGTAACGCTCTAGCAGGCGTTGTGGCAGGAGTACTTGTGGCTGGCTTAGTTATTACACCCTCAAGCCATGCTGCTAGTACGATCAAAATCGGTTACTTAAATGCGACGATTGGGCCATTTGCTGGTGGAGCACCACAAATTACCATCGGACTTAACATTGCACTTGGTGAAATCAAGAGCAAGGTTGCTGGAAAGAAAATTGTTATCCTTGAAGAGGCAACAGATGCCACCCCAGCGCTAGCTCTAGAGAAAGCTAAGAAACTTATCGAAAAAGATAAGGTAGATATTCTATTTGGACCACTATCTGGTGATGAAGGCGTTGCAATCGCACGTCTATCAAAGAAGTATCCAAAAGTGACCTTCGTAAATACAACAGCTTCTGCGTCAGAGGCCACCAATCGGGAACCATCAAAGAACTTCTTCCGTTTCCATGGTGACGCTGCACAGTGGTCTGGTGGTGTTGGAGAAATTGCGTACAACCAACTTGGATATAAGAGGGTTGCAATTATCGCTGACGATTATTCGTTCCCTTATGCAAACGCAGGAGGCTTTGCTAAAGGCTTCTGCAAAGCAGGCGGTGTAATTGTTTCTGCCCAGTGGCCTGCACTTGGAACCAAGGATTACTCATCA
Organism: Actinomycetota bacterium; assembly: GCA_005789205.1. Classification (GTDB taxonomy): domain Bacteria; phylum Actinomycetota; class Actinomycetes; order Nanopelagicales; family Nanopelagicaceae; genus Planktophila. The sequence goes on from SXYM01000054.1 coordinate 16,553, forward strand.
CAAATTGCAGCCCTTCCAAAGGATATAGATGCAATTTATGCTGGACTTGGTGGAGCTGACGCTGTTCAGTTCCTAAAGCAAGCAAATCAGTTCGGTATAAAGAAGCCGCTGATAGGTGGAGCAATTCTGGTTGATGGAACAGTTCTTGGCGCAAAGGCTGAGATTGGTGACGCTGCTCTTAACACAATTGGTGGCGGACCCGTTCCTGACGACTCCTATTCATCTCCTGAATACGATAAGTTCAAGGCGCAGCTGGCAGCAGCTGGCACTGGACCAAACATTTTCAGCGTACTTGGATATATCTCAGCTAAGTCAATGTTGGCAGGACTTGTGGCTGTGAAGGGTGATCTTTCAAATAATCACGCCAAATACCGCGCGGCCTTGTCAACGTTGAAGTGGAAGACACCAACAGGTCCACTTTCAATGGACAAGAACCGAAATGCAATTGTTTCTAACTTTATCTATCAGATTGTTTCAGACGGTGCAGGTGGCTTTAAGACTAAAGCACTTAAGCGCCAAGATAAGGTTGCTCAAGGAACAGCAGTGTACGGTCGCGTTAACTCTTGCGCGGATGCTAAGTAGTTAGACATGACACCCACCACTATTACTAGCAATTGCGCACTATCACTAAGTGCTGTTTCGCGTAATTTTGGTGGAATTCGCGCCGTGGCTGACATCAGCTTTGATGTCAGCCAC
>SXYM01000055.1 GCA_005789205.1 Actinomycetota bacterium
ACCAAAACCAAATCCTTTGCGCTGCAATAAGGATTGAATTCTGCGAATCTGAACTTCTGGTTCCATCCGAGACATTGTTGAATACTTTTTCATGGCCAAAGAAAACGCTGTCCGGTATTCAGCTTCATCATCAATCTCATCTAGGGCCTCATCGATCGAGTTTTGATCTACTCCCCTAGTTCGAAGTTCTCCGGCGATGATGCGCTTGGAGAGTTTTTTGGCGTTGTGACGAGATTGAGTCCATGCTTTTGCAAACTCAGCATCATTGATTAAACCGTTTTCAGTTAATTTATAGATGGTTGCATTGGCAACATCATCCTCAATGCCACGCTTTTTAAGATGAGCCAAGAGCTCACCCTTACTCTTGGCCCGCGCAACCAAAGCATTTTGTGCAATGGCATATGCGATTGAGTAAGGGTCAGCCTCTTGGTCAACCTTCGCAAATTGCAGGCTAATTAGAAATCAACCTCAGCGGTGGCTTCATCGATAGCTGCGATCAGATCTGCATCTACCTCGATTGGCACAAAGTGGGCACGAATCTTGGCTTCAATCTCATTAGCTAGATCTGGGTTATCGATAAGGAATGTGCGTGCATTTTCCTTGCCTTGTCCCAACTGATCAGCTTCATATGTATACCAAGCGCCAGATTTCTTCACGATTCCAACTTCAGTTCCAAGATCAATCAATGAGCCTTCACGTGAAATACCTGTGCCGTAAATGATGTCGAACTCAGCTTGCTTAAATGGAGGCGCCATCTTGTTCTTAACAACCTTAACCCGAGTACGGTTACCGACTGCATCCTGGCCATCTTTAAGGGTCTCAATACGACGGATATCCAAACGAACTGATGCGTAGAACTTTAACGCTTTACCACCAGTAGTTGTTTCAGGTGAACCGAAGAAGACACCAATCTTTTCGCGCAACTGGTTAATAAAGATTGCAGTTGTCTTTGATTGGTGAAGTGCACCAGTAATTTTACGTAGAGCTTGTGACATAAGGCGTGCTTGAAGACCCATATGAGAATCTCCCATTTCGCCTTCAATTTCAGCGCGAGGAACAAGTGCTGCAACAGAGTCAACGACAACGAGATCAAGGGCACCTGAACGAATTAGCATGTCCATAATTTCTAATGCTTGTTCACCTGTGTCTGGTTGTGAAACTAGGAGTGCATCAATATCAACGCCAAGCTTCTTTGCATACTCTGCATCAAAAGCGTGCTCAGCATCGATGAATGCACAGATACCACCTGCAGCTTGTGCGTTAGCGATTGCATGCAATGTAAGAGTTGTCTTACCTGAAGATTCTGGTCCGTAGATTTCAACGATGCGTCCGCGAGGCAATCCACCAATACCAAGTGCGATATCAAGTGCGATTGAACCAGTTGGAATTACTTCAACAATCTGGTTTTGGCGATCTGACATCTTCATTACTGAGCCTTTTCCAAATTGACGTTCGATCTGGGCTAGGGCTGTATCGAGGGCTTTTTGGCGCTCGCTTGTAGCTTTTTCTTGTGCAGCTTCGTTAGCTTTATTGCTTTTTTCAGTAGCCACTTACTTTCCTTTCGATAGAACGTCGTATGACGTTTGGTCCTGGCCCAGAAGGTACGGAGACCTAACGACGGACCGCAGCGCTCGGGGGAAGAGCTGTGGGCGGAGGTTAGAACCGCTCTGGTTGTACTCGGATAGAGTATCCGAACATCTGTTCGAAAGGTAGCAGGTGGCACTGACAGATTTGAGCGTGTCGCCAGCGCTCTGTAGCCCCATACTTACCCCCATGCTCATCCTGCTTCCCCCTAGTGAGAAAAAGGCCAAAGAGCCAGGTCCAGCCATCACCGTCTATACCGGAGTTCTCTATCAAGGCCTGGGTTGGGCAACGCTGACTAACGCTGCACAAAATCGTGCCCAAAAATCAATCGCAATCATCTCGGCTAAATACGGAAGCCTTAAATGCCTTGATCCCATTGAGCCCTATAAAGAAAAGATCGATGTAGCTCACATGCGAGGGCCCATCACTCAAGTATTAGATGGCATTGAAACTGATCTAGTTATCGACTGTCGCTCTTCGACCTATCAAAGGGTTTGGACTCCCCCGGCGCACAAGTGCGTGGAGATTAAAGTGTTCAGCAAAGTCGATGGTGTAAAGAAGGTCATTACTCATATGTCTAAAAAGACTCGCGGTGAAGTAACACGACTACTGCTGCTTTCCAAAACTATTCCCTCTGATCCCCAAGAATTAGCAGAGATTGTTTCAACAGAATTTGAATGCGAACTCTTTGAAGCTAAGGCAAATGGGCCTTGGGTGCTAGAGGTTATTGCCCACTAGTCTGGCTAATGATTTTTACCATCAGCTCTGGATAATCCCACATCGGTGCATGTCCACAATTATCTATTACAATCCAAGAAGTATGAGCAGGTGCTAGCGAGCGCTCTTGCGAATGTGGGTATGGCAGAGTGTTATCAGTGTCGCCAAAGAGGATTGTGACAGGCACGTTCTCTGGAATAGATTTATCAAATCGCTTTCCTAATGTGGCATCCCATGCAGGGAAATAGCCCTTTGCATTTGCCATCGCATAGGCTGAGTCATAACAAATTTCATAACTGAGCTCTTTCCACTTCGGACTCACTCTTGAGTAGCCTATTTTGCGTAGCGCAATGACACGTAATCCAGCTCTAATCAATGGCCTTAAAAGTTTAGCTAAGTAATACGACTGTGCTTCATAAGGTGCTCTTTGTGATGCAGGATTTAGCCAAAGTCCTGCAGGGGCCAGCGCCGTAAGGGATTGAATACGCTTGGGTTGATCTGCTGCCATTTCAAGTGCAATCCATCCACCGAGTGAATTTCCTGCAACGTGAAACTGATTAATCCCATACTCGCGCTCTACTATTTCAAAGATTGCACGGCCCAATGATTTGGGATCCATAGCTTGTCCCTTGATATAGGGGCTTTTGCCATGTCCTGGCAGATCCACAGTAATCACGCGAAAGCTTCTGGCAAGGGCAGGGATGATGGGCTTAAATGCGCTTGCAGCCGATCCCAACCCATGAATTAAAACCAAGGGTGGGTGAGATTTATCTGACTGCGTCAGGGTTGTAACAAGACTCATTGTTAGTACTTATGTTTTTCTGTCTCTCTAGGGTGCGCCCTACATACCGCTTTCCAAATCTCATCTGCCTCAAGGCCAGCAGCTAAGGCCTCATTAACGGTTTTACTGCCAAGTTCTGAGATGGCAATATCAGTTGGAAAGTGTGAATGCTCGCCAAATGAAAGCGCTAAACGCTCACGAAGATCAGAGATTCGCACGGGTAATTAGAAACTCTGCTTGAACTCTTGAATCCTCCGGTGTCAGAGGTTGAATCACTTGGCCAATTAACCAACGTGTGGCTAAGTCGGCCAAAATCTGTGAACCAAGAATCATAGCGAGTGCGTCATTAAACTGCATCCATAGCGGATGCGCCGTTGCTGCCATTACCTGAGTTAAAGGTGCTGGATCAGAAATGCGCATATTGGCAAGAGCTGCATCTGATGAAATTTGGATTGATAAAATCTCTAGGGCGTCAGTGGAATTAGGTGCACTCTGAGCAATGCTTACTAACCTGCGAATCTCTGAATCACAAAGGGCAGCAAGTACTGATTCTTTATCTCGGTAGTGATTATAAAGTGTTGCACGAGAAATCTGTGAAGTGTCAGCGATTTCGATCATAGACATCTTGGCTAAGCCAACAGTTGCAATTAAATTCTTAGCACCTTCAAGAATTGCACTTTGTGTGCGGCGATGTGTTGCAGCTTGTGGTGCGTACTTATTAAGCGGCATCGACGACGGTAAGAGTGACGCTCTCGCGGCTCTTTAACTCAAGCGCTACATCATTGAAAACACCAGAAAGAGAAAGACCCAGCGCAACACAAATAGCGTTAAGGAGTTCAGATGAAGCTTCCTTTTGTCCACGTTCAACTTCAGATAAGTAACCCAGTGAGACACGGGCATCACGTGCAACATCGCGCAATGTGCGATTTTGTGATGTGCGGGCAGCGCGAAGTGTGAGACCAACTGCTTCACGAACTAGAACCACGGGCTCACCTCCTTTTTTACGCTCGGTGTCTAAGGATACGCGCAAAGGTGGCAATGGCGCTTGCTGTAGCTGCGTTTCGCACAGATTCTCGCTCACCAGATAAGGATAATTCGATGCTCTGACATACCGGCCCCGCAATTGCAACCCACACCATCCCCACTGGATGGCCATCTAAAGGGTTAGGTCCGGCAACTCCTGTTGTGCCAATAGCCCATGTTGTTCCAAATGATTTCAGCGCACCTTGCGCCATTGCTACTGCGACTTCTTCACTCACCGAAGTGTGTTCGGAAATGATTGCTGGATCAACACCTAAATGAGAAATCTTTATTTCATCACGATAAGCAGTTGTGCCACCTACAAAAACATCAGATGCTCCTGCGATTGTGACAATGGCAGAGCTAATAGCTCCTGCAGTTAAGGATTCAGCGGTACTGAGAGTTTCACCACGAGCACGTAAATCATCAACTACTTGCGCCGCAAGGCTAATGATCTCGGCAGGCAGTGCCATGTGGTTGTGTTCCTAACTCTTAGTGAACGCTGATTTTACATAGTAAGCACCAGTAACGATAGTCAGAGCCACTGCTATATACATAAATCCATCACGGAACCAGTAAAGCGATGGGCTCAAAGGCAAGACATAGAAGCCCACTCCAAAGTTTTGCATGGTGGCCTTGATCTTGCCACCCTTATTGGCGGCAATGACTCCACGATTGAGAATCATCAAACGAAAAACGGTAATTCCGATTTCGCGAGTTAAGATAACAATCGTGATCCACCATGGCATCCGCCCAAGAATTGAAAGAGAAATCATGGCCGTCCCAAGCATTACCTTGTCGGCGACTGGATCTAAAAACTTACCCAACTCGGTAATAGTGTTTCGACTGCGTGCCAAATTACCATCAAGAATGTCACTCATCCCAAGAATGAAAAAAACACACCAGGAAATGTATTGCCACATTGCATCATTGCCACCATTTTTAAAAAGTGTATAGGCACCCACTGGCACTAGGAGCAATCGCATAACAGTTATAAAGTTGGGAGTAACAAATCCTGGCAACTTCATAGTGGCTTTGCCACCAAATCAGCGCCCATTGATTCAATCACCACAGCATCAACATACTGCCCCGCCGCAAAATCTGTTCCGATAAAAGTAGTGCTTCCATCAACTTCTGGACCTTGATGAGCCGCTCGTCCTTCTTGCAGTTCGGCATCTTCTATCAAAACACGAATAGTTTCACCGATACGAGCCTGTGCGCGCAAAGAAACCATTTCATCGGCCAAGGAAGAGAGAGTCTCCACGCGCTGGGCTATCACTTCTTCATCAATCTTGCCATCAATCTTTAGCGCTTCGGTGTTATCTTCATCAGAATAACCAAAGATTCCAACTGCATCTAACTTGGCTTCGGTAATGAATCTAGCTAACTCGTCAAAATCCTCTTGTGTCTCACCTGGAAAGCCAACAATAAAGTTAGAGCGAATGCCAGCCTCAGGAGATAAGACACGAATCTGATTGATTAAATGGAGAAACTTTTCATTATCACCAAAGCGGCGCATACGGCGCAGAACTGTTGGTGATGAATGCTGGAAAGATAAATCAAAATAAGGAACTGTCTTTGGTGTTGCAATCATGGCCTGTATCAGAGTTGGTCGCATTTCTGCAGGCTGTAAATATGAAAGGCGAACCCGTTCAACTCCCTCGAGAGCCGCGATTTCAGGCAGCATCTTCTCCATTAATTGCAAATCACCTAAATCTTTTCCATACGAAGTTGTATTTTCACTAACTAAAAAGAGTTCAGTCACACCGTTGGCAACTAACCAACGTGCCTCATCCAAAACTTCGTGGGGGCGCCGGGAAATAAATGAGCCTCTGAAGTAAGGAATTGCACAGAAAGAACAACGGCGATCACAGCCAGATGCAATCTTGAGCGGCGCCCATGGCGCATCACCTAAACGTTTACGGGAAAATTCAGTGCTCTCGCGGGTCGCAGCGCGATCTGATGGTGCAATAGGCAAAAGTGCGCGACGATCTCGTGGGATATGAGGTATGTGTGAATTGCCTGCAACGATTGACTGCAGTCGTGCAGATATATCTTGATAGTCATCAAAACTTAAGATTGCATCCGTATCCGGAAGCGCTTCGGCTAATTCATTTCCATAACGCTCAGCCATGCACCCAACTGCAACCACCGCACGCGTCTGGCCATGTCCTTTGAGTGAGTTTGCTTCTAATAAGGCGTCAATTGAATCCTTTTTAGCTGACTCAATAAATCCACATGTATTAATAAGTGCAACTTCAGCTGATTCAACATCACCGACTAGGGTCCAACCATCAGCTGCTAATCGGCCGGCAAGCTCTTCTGAATCAACTTCATTTCGCGAGCACCCTAAAGTGACAACTGCTACGGTGCGCTTCATTTGGCAAATCTTAGCGTGTTATGTATCGACTCCATACGACACGCTAACTACCTCACCATCGACGCCAAGTGATGGAACTTTCTTGCCATTTACTTTCAGATCTACTCCTCCAGCGTTTCCAACCTTGAGATTGAGTTGTGAATCCGATGAAAAAGTCTTTGCTTCTCCGCGTGGTATTTGCCCACTAAATAAGGTCCGACCAGCTGCATCAGAAACAAAGAGCCAGGATTTAGCACGCGTTGCATCGACAACTACCTCAACGCCAGTTCCAGTGGAAAAAGTACTTTGTGCAGATGGCTCTGCTTCTGGAGATTCACTTTGTGTTTCGGCCGAAGAAGGTGCTGCACTGGCTGATGGCTTAGCACTTACTGCATCTATTGAAGCCGTATTTGAGATAATAACTTGTGCAATACCAACAACAAAAAGTGAAACAATCGATATCATCACAAGCACTTTCCAAGAAATCTTGCGTGCTTCTTCAGGTTGGCGCATCACACTGTTTTCGACAAGCAAATCTTTCATTGAGCGGACTTCTCCACCTTGTTCTTCATCATAGAGGCGGATGAACTCTTTTTGATCAGCTCTCAA
>SXYM01000007.1 GCA_005789205.1 Actinomycetota bacterium
ATTTAACTTCTGTGCCTGTTAAAACCATTCCACATTCAAAAACATCCTCGATTGAATAATCGTGGCGTGCTTTCTTATTTTGGGCAATGACTTTGCGGCCAATTTCTTTAACCATAACCACATCACCGCCCTTTCCAATTTCTTTACGTTAAGGGATTACAGGGGTAATTCTCTCACTAGATGCGAAAGCTTTAGACCTTTAAGTAGCGGCGTAGCGTGATTACGGATGCAACGGTTGAAACAAAAAGGCCCGTGGCCAACAAATACGCTGAAGCAACCCACACTTCTCCCCAACCAAAGAAATTGGTAAAGGATAAGAGTGGGGCGACTCGAGTATCGATAACGCTCTTAAGGCCTGCGAGTAATCCTGTTGCAAGTCCCCAACCCACAATTGCCGAGATTATTCCTTCAAGAAGAAATGGCAACTGAATCGACCACGAGGATGCACCGACAAGTTTCATCACACCAGTTTCACGCCGGCGGTTAAATGCTGCAATTCGAAGAGTATTACTAATCAACAATGCTGCTGTGAGTACAGAAGCCAAACCGACGAGCAGTGCACCATTTCTTAGCACTCCCAATAACTTGAAGAACTTTTCCAAAATACTGCGCTGGTCTTGAACTACATCCACCCCGGGGCGACCCGAGAATGCGCTGACAATGACTGCAAACTGTGTTGGATCTTTTAATTTAACTCTGAATGACTCAGGTAGTTGATCTGCAGTCACATTTGCTGCAATTGCTGAATCCTTGAAGCGCTCTTGGAATCGATTAAATGCCTCTGATTGAGATTCATAAAAGACGCTATCAACTGCCGGCATTGACTGAAGATCCTGCTGGATTTGCAGGCGTTGTTCCGATGTAACCACACCGCCTGAACATGATGGAGATTCAGAGAGCGAACCACATAAGAAAACAGATACTTCAATCTTGTCATACCAATAATCCTTCATCGCACCGACTTGTGCATTTGAAAGCAAACCAATTCCAAGCAATGAGAGTGAAATTGCCGTTGTGACAATCACGGCAAAAGTCATCGTCAGATTTCGACGTAGGCCAATACCAACTTCGCTTAGTAGAAACCGTGCGCGCATGTTGTGCCCCTTATCCCGTGTATCCATAGACACCGCGAACCTGGTCGCGGATGACGTGGCCTAAATCAAGTTCAATAACGCGCTTTCGCATCTGATCCACAATTCCTGCATCGTGAGTTGCCATCAAAACAGTTGTTCCTTCACGATTAATGCGATCTAGAAGTTTCATAATTCCAACAGATGTTGCTGGATCTAAGTTTCCAGTTGGCTCATCGGCAATCAAAATTGGTGGGCGGCTCACATAGGCTCGTGCTATTGCCACGCGCTGTTGCTCACCACCAGAGATTTCTGATGGCAATCGATCACCCTTATCTTCAAGACCTACAAGTTCTAGGACTTCAGGTACTTCACGGTTAATCTCTTTTTGGGAATAACCAAGAACATGGAGAGCAAATGCCACGTTCTCAGTAATTGTCTTATTAGGAAGCAGACGAAAATCTTGGAAAACTGTTCCAACTTGGCGGCGAAGCTCAGGGACTTTGTGTGTTGCAAGAGTTCCTAAGTCTTTCCCGGCGACATGGATTACTCCAGCTGTGGGGCGCTCTTCACGCAAAATCAATCGTAGAAAAGTCGATTTGCCAGATCCAGAAAGACCCACAAGGAAAACAAACTCACCTTTAACAATTTCAAGATTTACTGAATCAAGTGCTGGACGTTCTTGTCCTGGGTAGACCTTTGTGACGTTCTCAAAACGAATCATTTAAATCTCCCATTGCATCTGCGGCGCGGAAATCGGGGAATCCGCTCTCGGCCTGATGCATAGTTTATGGAAAACTGAGTCAAATACGGGTATGTAACGCGCATGTGAGCCTGTGAAAAAATGTGATTTATGCTTTAGGCAAGGAATTTACGAACTTCTGCGCCACCTTATGCCGGCCTCGATAAATTCGTCGATTTCACCGTTGAGAACCGCAGAGGTGTTTCCAGTTTCATATTCAGTACGTAAATCCTTCACCATTTGATATGGTGCTAAAACATATGATCGCATTTGATTTCCCCATGAACCAGAGTTATCGCCTTTGAGGGCGTTAATTTTTGCCTGTTCTTCCTGGCGTCGACGTTCCAATAACTTCGATTGCAAGACCGCCATGGCCGTTGCCTTATTTTGAATTTGGGAGCGCTCATTTTGGCATGAAACAACAATGCCTGTTGGGATGTGAGTCAATCGAACTGCTGAGTCAGTAGTGTTAACACCTTGTCCACCTGGGCCAGATGAACGATAAACATCCACCCGTACTTCTTTTTCATCAATTTCAACATGATCACTTTGATCTACTACAGGCACAACTTCGACTCCAGCAAATGAAGTGTGGCGACGACTTTGACTATCAAAAGGTGAAATTCGAACTAAGCGATGTGTTCCTTGCTCCACAGATAAAGTTCCATAGGCATATGCGGCGCTGACTCTAAAAGTAGTTGACTTAATACCTGCTTCTTCAGCATACGAAGTTTCTAGAACATCAACTTTAAAGTTATGACGTTCGCAGTAGCGTAAATACATACGCATAATCATTTCGGCCCAGTCTGCTGCCTCAACACCGCCAGCTTCTGAACGAATAGTTATGAGTGCATCTCGGTCATCATATTCACCGTTTAGAAGAGTTTGAACTTCTAATTCACCAATGGATTTCTTAACAGCATCTAACTCTCTTTCAGCATCATGCACTCCAGAACCATCTGGTTCACTAGCGGCTAACTCAAAGAGTATTGGTAGATCTTCAACGCGTTGGCGAAGGCCAGATAACTTGGCAATCTCTGATTGCACGCGTGATAGGCGACTCGTAATCTTTTGCGCATTTTCTGGGTCATCCCACAAATTAGGTGCTCCAGCCTGTTCTTCTAGCTCTGCAGCTTGTTTGCGAAGTTTCGGCAGGTCTAAAACCTTTTCAATTGAAATAAGGGTCGCGTCAATTTCATTGATCTCTAATTGATATTCGCGCGCTGCCATAGAGCAAGGATAGCGGAGAGCGAGTTAGTGAATAACCGATACCGCAATGGTGGTCAATGTAGGCGGACTCCAAATATATAGAACCCCTCTTGCACTTGATTTGTACTAGCAGCATTGGCATACAAACTAGCTGAGCTTTGGGATGTAAATGGCACCGTAAATGGAAATTTCACAGTGGCATAGGTAGATATCTCAACTGAAGTTCCATCACATATGAAATCTGTCAATACAATACCCTGTAATTCTTTCCTCTTCATCGAAGAATCATCCGTGCTCCAATTGTGTAGTTCCAACATCACGTCGACGACCGCTTGATTGCAATCAATTGGAATTGTGGGGTGCTCACGCTTGTTAATGAGCGCAAGAGGAGTGGTTGCCATTGTGCCTTTTCCTCTGTAATAAGAAGCGCGATCTAATGTGTGAACCCCTCGCATAGCTGCAGCTTCTGTGGCTTGGGTGAGAGAACGCTTTGCAACCATGACGGTTGCGACATCAGTCATTATCATTAGGCTTGCAACTGTTACAACAAATAATCCAATAATCACAACACTTAAGGATCCTTGATCATCTCTTAACTTTGGTGACCATTTCACTTCCATGGACTGATGTTTTCTTGTGCAGAGGCTTCAATAGTGCGATGTGATTTAGAGTCAATATAAGAAATCGTTAAACGAATCCGGCTATTGGCTGATAGACAAGGTAATCGTGAGCATTCGTAATTCACATCTATTGTATTGATTTCCTTTGATGTAAGACCCAAATTTTGTGCAATAAGAAGGATTGCTTGTTCAGAAACCACACGGCCAGAATGATCACTATCACTTGCAGCGTATGCACGAACGCCTTCCCGTGCTATCACTCGAATAATCGCCTCGTTTGCACTCACGGAGGCAAAGCTATTGAGATAAATAAATATTGGAATAAAAAGTGGAATAGCCAAGGCGACAAACTCAACAATGGCACTTCCGCTTTCATCCCGCAATTTTGTAATCAATTTATGTTCTCCATTACCGCCACTCCTTTAACGTCAACAACTGCATTGCCGCCAAGGAGTGCAACTAAACCTGGAACTAACTTAGGTAATGAATGCCGCCTGTTAGTAATTAAAAGTTTCATATGAGTGAAGGAATCTGGAGAATTCAATTCGATGACCTGATCCGAACTAGTGAGCACTCCGCTGATTGCTCTGCTTGAGGCATCACTCTGAGCCAGTGCGAATTCGCTGTTGCGAAGATTGGTTGCAACTATGAGTTCAACTGCAATGAGAAAGAGAAAGATAAGAGGAATAAGAACAAGTGAGCTTTCAACATTGCCACGCTCCTGTCGAAGTTTATCCAGGAAGTTTTGATGGATAGCTCGTAAATTCACTGTTATCGAATCCCATTCATGGCATCGAGTGAGTTTTTTAGAATCGCAGTTAAGCGAGGTGCAGCAATAGTCCAGATTGCAGTAACCAGCCCAGTGGTCATTAGGACGACTAACACCCATCCCGGAACATCTCCTTTTTCATCTTTTAACCGTGCATAGAAGTTTTCGTGGCTCTTAATAAGGAACTCACGCAGGACAAGCTCTGCATCAACCATTGATTTCATTACTGCATTCATATGTTTCTCTTTTCCGCTGAGTAGTATGTGAAATTTGAGTGAAGCTCACTATTGTTCTAACTTTGTTTTCTGAAGTTTTTATCTGATTGATCTGTGCACAACTGCAACTGACTAAAGAAGCACTTCTGGACTTGTCCACAAACATTCACACTCTGGATGCTGTGGAAAGTGTTGTAACTGGGGATTGAGGGCATCTAGAAAGTCCACAATCAGCTGGGCTGCTTGGAGTTCACTTTTTCCTGTATCTATAAATTTCAGAGCTGCGTGGGCTGCTAACGCTGCAACCTGGTGGGCAACTGCAACGGGGAGCTCATCACTTGTACCAAGTGGAATGGATAGTTCAGCAACACCGATGCGATCTGCTTCGATGAGTGAGAGGCAGCGTCGGCAGGGAGTGCTGCCTGGTTGAACGAAGGGCCCAACAGTTGCTATGTGACCAGGGGCTCTGCCAACAAAGAAGTGATCCTGGCCATCGCGTAAAAGGTGCTCTACATATTGTGAATCAAAGCTGCCGCAAATAATGCGCAAGTTCTTTTCTGGAAGTACTGGTTTCGGTGCTCCTCGTTGAGCAAGAGCAAAACTTGATGCCACAGGAAATAGTGACCATTCGCGAGCAAGTTCTTCAATCCGATTTTTGTAGTTAAGCCCTAAGTCCGTTGTTCGCAGTGATCCTGAGCCTAAATCACTATCCACCACGGTTGGATGCTTGTATGAAGCAGAGAGAGAAATTCGTGTGTTTGTTACACCACTTGCTAACAGAATTGAAAAAAGTAAAGTTGCTGTTCGTGAGTTGCCAATAATCTCAACTCCAAAGTTTTGGCGAGCAGTCATGACATCCACGCCACCATCTCTGACACCTTGAAGCCATGTTGCTTGACTTAACTCTGGTGCAAGACGTTTTTGTAATTGACTATAGGCAGCATCATTACTCTGGTCTTGTGTGTGAGCTGCTCGGGATTGAATTGACGATTGAAATCTATTATTGAGCTTTATTGTTTTTCGCTGTGTGTCAAGAAAATTTGCTGCCAGTAATTGATCAATAATGGATTGGATTGTCGTAATCGAAATTCCCAATTTTTCTGAGATTTCATCACAGCTTAAGATCCCGGTGAACTGTTCAATAATTGATCTAGCTCCAGAGTGGTTTATGGCAACCCCATGAGATGAAGTTGCCATGGTGATGGAGCTTTCCTGTGTTGAATTCATTGTGCTGATAAAGACCCCGTTTTTTAATCGGGGAAAAATTGGGGTTGTGATGGATGGTGTGGTCATAGGGCAAGAGTTGCTATCGCCAAGACCTCGCATTTTCACATTTTCAAAACCTGTGGAGTATCCCCACAAATAATTACTCTATGAATTGAATCGTTACTCGTTGAATAATTTTGGAGACACAAAGAAACCCCCACAATCACCAAGGACGATGGGGGTTTCTTTTAACGCTAGACGCTCACAACGTGTGAGCGAAATTTAATTACTGTGCTTTGCCAAGGATGCGATTGACCTTGGTGCCACACACTGGGCAGATGCCCTGTGCCATGCGACGACCAGAGTCAGAGACCTTTACGGTTCCCTCGAAATCACGCTTTTCTTTGCACTTAACGCAGTAAGCGTCACCTTTGTATGTCTCTACTGTCATGTGTCTTGTCCTCCGTCCGACGCTTGCAATCCCTAGGGGTTGCTCCCCGTGCGGGGCGAGCGTTCTGTTAAGTGAGACGATACCCCTCGATACGCTCAATCAAGCCTAAGTAGGCGCGTTTGTGGAGGAGTTTTTTCACCCCTTAGCCAAGAGCTTTTTGAGCGCCTCAGGGGCTGCGAGCGCAGTTTCAGCTGCCTCATATCCATCTAGATAAGCGCTGGCGATTTCCGCCTTAGGGAATCTGGCCAATAACTCCTTGAACTCTGCCCCATGATCGAAATACTCAAGATGGATAGCTTCATGAAAGAGGACATAATCCAGGGCGTAGTCAGGGGCGCCTTTTAGTCGGTCAGAGATGCGGATGCTTCGATCCACCCCCGTGCACGAGCCCCAGCGCTCGCGCATGCC
>SXYM01000056.1 GCA_005789205.1 Actinomycetota bacterium
CTTTTTTAGTTTTGTAGAGCCTGCGCATCTTACCTTCTTTTCATTCAGTGCCAAAATGCGTGGACCGTGCGTAAGTAAAGCACAAAGGGCGCCGGAATAGTCCGACGCCCTTTGTCTGATTACTTAGCTATTAGCCAACTTTCTTGATGCGGCCATCTGCCACAGGAACTTGAGTTACCTTTCCTGCGGCCATATCTGCCTTAAGTGCATCTACGAATACATCTAGAAGTGCACCTTGAACCTTGGCTCGTGCTGGTGAGAAGACATTTACATATCCATCGCCACCATAGACCACGAAGTCAAGAGTTGTAAGTGTGTACTCTTTTGAATCCTTAGCAATTGCAGTTCCGTCTAGTTTTGTAACTTCGGTGATACGTGAACCAATTGGCTTAGATGCATCAAATGAGAACTTGAATCCAGAAATCTGTGGGAAGCGACCATCACCTGGATAGTTACCGCCAACACCGTTTTCTAGAGCCTTCCAAAGGTTTGCACCTGTTACAACTGTTGTTGCAATCTGGTTACCAAATGGGAACACAGTGAACGCATCACCGAGTGTTACATCTAGTGGGCCAGCACCTGTGCGAACAAGTCCTGTTGCTGCTGGTACATATGTCTTTGCAGGGAACGTGTCGCGGATACCGCCACCATTCTGAATTGCAAAATCAGTCTTGTACTTAGCGCGCATCAAATCTGCGATGTAGTTACCCATTGGTGTTTCACCTGAACGCTCAACAGCTGGTGATCCTCCACGTGGGAATACTCCTGAAACTTTACCGATTTTTACATCAAGCTTTGCAGATAGTTGATCCTTGTACTTCTTAACCATTGCAGCTGCCGCCGCATCTTGTGTGGTGACAGTTGAAACAATGCCTGTATTGATTGTTGGAGCTGCACCCTTTAGGACGTGCTGGATTGACTGACCAACAACTTTTCCAGACTTCATACAGATCTGTGTACGTGTGTACTCAACACCTGCGTTGCGAACCTGTCCTAGAACAGTTGGTGCAACGCGTGAGCTGCCAGGGATGAGGGATGCGTATGTCTGGTGGCTGTGGCCACCATAGATTGCTGCTGCGCCCTTAATTTGTGCTGCTAGTTCATTGAAGAGACCCTTTGAAACACCATCTGCATTTTCCAACCATCCTTGGTGGATTACTGCGATGACAACATCTGCGCCAGCTGCTTTTGCCTCTGCAATTGCAGAGTTAATGCCTGCTACACCCGGAGCAATAACAATGGTCTTCTTGGCTCCCGATGCATCCTTGTAATCAAGGTTTCCAGGAAAGACTTGTTCGATTGTCTCTGGAGTGTTTGAGCCAACCACACCAATCTTCATACCACCGCGCTCAATGATTGTGTAGTTCTTAGCCTGCTTTGATCCTGACTTAAGAACATCCAGCGCTCCAGCGCTGTAGTTAGAAACTACCCACTGGAAATCTGATGCACCGATCATCTTGTTGAGGTGATCAATATTGCGATCATGCTCATGATTACCAAATACTGAAACATCTAGCTTGGCAGCGTTTAAAGTTTCAATTGTTGGTATCTCTTCAAACTCTGTTGAGATTGGAGGTGCTGCACCGATGTTGTCTCCAGATGAAACAGCAATCGTTGCTTTATTTGCAGCGCGATCTGCATTCCAGTTACTTGTTAGAAGGGCTGCACCGAATGATCCACCCACTTCAATTGCACCGTGCAGGTCACTGAGCTGAAGAACTTGAACAGCCTTGTTGAGTGATGATGCAACAGTTGCCAACTGTGCGGCTGTGTAACTCTTGTTAGATACTGCTGGCTTTGAGAAGCCATAAGCGTTAACAGCCTGTACAACAGGTGTTCCTCCTGGCTGTCCATCGACAACAGGCATGGTCACAACGCCGCTATTTCGTGCAGGTACAAAGATTGGGCATGAGCCCGCACCTGCAGAGACAACATAACCAGTAACTCCTGGTGCAACCTCTGCACCTGGTGTCCATTTCACAACTACTCCACGTGCACCTATATAAGAGGTGACGTTGGTAGGTGCGTTTGGAAGAGAGTATGTGTTTGCTTGCGCAGTTGGAATTAGTAACGAGACTAATAATGCGATGGCCGTGGCGAGTGCGCCAAAGCCAGTGAATTTTCTTGAGATAAGGGTTTGTTTCATGGCCTTATCTAAGCAGTACCCAATTTAGCTTGAGTGTTTTTTAGGTAACGACATGATTACTGCACAGTGAGAAAGGTTACGACAAGCCCAACTTTAAAAGTTCATCGCGCGTAACACTCTTAACCCGAGGTTTACCCTTTGGCTCACCCGCAGCCACCTCGGCTTCATTAATCTTTTGCCACGCGATTTGATCAACAACTACCTGGTGAGTCAACAACTGCGAAACATCACCAGCGGCTTTAGGTGTTTTTAAATCGCTGATCATCAGTTCAACAACTGCAGCAGCATCTGATTTGTTAGTGCCAATGACTCCTGATGGACCACGTTTTGCCCAACCAACGACATACAAATTCTCATTTACCCGACCATCGGTGTTAACAACCTTGCCATTTTCATATGGCACACCATCAATTCCAGCTGCTTGATAGCCAATAGCAGTAATAACTAATCCGCATTTAATAGTCACATCACCGTTAGGGGTTGAATACACAACGCCTTCAACGCGATTTGTGCCAAGGATTTGCTTGGGGGTGTGCTGGAAAAGAAAGTGCATAGTGCGCTCATGTTCACTTTTTTGTGACTGGGCAATTAAAAGCATTGCATCAAGATTACTTTTCACATCTTTTTCAGGTTCTGCTCCTGCGCGAACCAAGGCCGTATCAATATCTTCTTTCTTAATAACTACATTAGTGTGTTCAAGTTTTGGTAGTTCTCGAAGTTCTGGAGAGGTAAAAGCTGCATGCTCTGGCCCACGGCGAGCGCTGATATAAACATCGCGCACAGCGCTAGCTTTAAAGGCATCAATTGCATGATCTGCCGTATCTGTTGGGTCTAGCTCACTTGGTTCAAGTGCCAACATACGTGCAACATCCATTGCAACATTGCCTGCACCAATTACGACAGCTGTGTCGCAATCAAGCGGGACTTTCACATCCGCATAGTCTGGATGTGAGTTATACCAAGGGACAAAGTCTGCAGCAGATAGCGAACCAGGCAACTCTTCTCCGGGTATGCCTAGCCTTTTACCTAGGTGTGAACCAGTAGCAATAACAACTGCGTCATATTTTTCTTTAAGTTGGGCAACGCTTATCTCGCTACCGATTTCAACGTTGGCAAAGAGGCGAAAGTTTGGATCTACTGCAATCTTTTCAAAGGTTTTAGAGACTGTCTTAATCTTTGGGTGATCTGGTGCAACACCGCTTCGAACTAATCCCCATGGTGTGGGAAGGCGTTCAATCATGTCTATCGCAAAAGTGCGATTTTCATTTTGTTGATTGTGTAAGGCTTGCGCTGCAAAATAGCCGGCTGGTCCTGCGCCAACGATTGCTACTTTAAACAATGGCACGGCCAACTCCTTTAATCATTCTTTTGGCGGAGACGAGGAGATTTGAACTCCTGAAGGGTTTAACCCCTTACCTCGTTAGCAGTGAGGCGCACTCGACCGGGCTATGCGACGTCTCCGAGTACAAGGGAAGTTTAGCGTGTGGGTGGTTGGCTACCAATTCTCTTCACCATTACGCTCACCATATGGAAAATTCAGACAAAGCGTTGGATACCGGCAGCAAGCGCGTTTATGACGTTGCGCCATCAGAGATGTTTGGCGAGTTCATGAAAACTGGTTGGGCGCCAACGCCTTTGACTGGAATCATTCAAGATGAAGTAATTCCTTACTGCGTTGCACGCAGGGCAAATCTTTCAGCTGCTTTCTCTGGTTTGCGAGTTGTATTACCCGGTGGTGAGTTAAAACAACGTAGTAATGACACTGATTACCAGTTCCGCCCTCATAGTGCTTTTGCTTACTACACCGGCGTGCAAGGTGTTGAAGCACAACCCGGTTCTGTATTAGTAATGGAGCCAACAAAGCAAGGCCATACCCCAATTCTTTTTATTAACCCACGATCTACTCGTGATACCGATGCTTTCTATCGCGATGCTAAAAATGGTGAGCTTTGGGTTGGTCGCCGTTTTACAACTGATGAAGCCGCCCAACGTTACGGCATAGAAGTTCGCCCAGTAATTGAGTTGGCCGCTTTCCTAAAAGGTAAAACTGCTGTTGCACTTCATGGTTATGACGAGATTGTGGATGCAAAGGTAAAAAAGCATGCACGCGATGAAGAGTTGATTAACTTTGTCTCTGTGGCTCGCTTTATTAAAGATGAGTATGAAATTCGTGAAATGCAAAAGGCAGTTGATGCTACGCATCGTGGTTTTAGTGATGTGATCCGTGTTCTTCCCGCAGCAGTTGCCACACCACGTGGTGAGCGTGTTATTGATGCCGCCTTCTATGGACGTGCTCGTGTTGAAGGAAATGATTTGGGATATAACACCATTGCAGCCTCTGGTTCACATGCTTGTGTGTTGCACTGGAATCGCAACGATGGCGAAGTTATACCTGGTGATTTATTACTCCTTGATGCTGGAGTTGAAGTTGATTCTTACTACACCGCCGATATCACTCGTACATTTCCCATTAGTGGAAAGTTCTCACCAGCTCAACGCGCCCTTTATATGTTGGTCTATGAGTCACAAAAAGCTGGAATTGAAGCGATAAAAGCTGGTGTTCCATTCCTTGAAATTAACCGTGCCAGCCACAGCGTTTTAGCCCAAGGTTTAATCGATATGGGAATTATCAAGATGAGCCTTGAAGAAGCGATGGATCCAGCTGTTGGATTACATAAACGCTGGACTCTTCACGGTGTGAGCCACATGCTCGGCATGGATGTTCATGACTGCGCGCAAGCACGCGCAGATCAATATCGTGATGGAGTACTTGAGGCCGGAATGGTTTTAACTGTTGAACCAGGTCTTTATATCCAACTCGATGACGAGCTTTTTCCGGCTGAATACCGTGGAATTGGTATTCGCATAGAAGATGATGTTTTGGTGACAGAGGATGGCTTCATCAACTTGTCTGAAAACATTCCTCATCACCCAGATGAGATTGAAAGCTGGATGGCATCTCTACGTTAAAGACATACCGAGAAATGCTGCAAGTAGACCAAAGGCAATGGATGCACCTAAGTTAATCGCTGCCTCTTTATATTTTTTTAACTCGTAGGCTAAAAAGAAATCCATCATAAATGTTGACCATGTTGTGAAGGCTCCTGCAAACCCAATTGCAAATAGGGCGTAAGTGTTTTGGGCGCTATTGATTGTTAGACCAAATACAAAAGAGCCCACAATATTAACAAGAAAGATTCCATAAGGCTTATCAGTGAACTTTCGAATGTATTGATCTATGGCAAAGCGGGCAGGTGCACCAATTGCCGCACCAAGAATGACAAGAAGAGTTCTCATGGGCGCACCGCAATTACTTTTCTAGCAATAGGAAGAACTAGAAGAATGATGAACATTGAAAAAATCACATTGTGAAAAAGAAAAAGCTGTCCACCCTCACTTGGTTTAAGAGTAAAAGCTGCTACTGCCGAAAAAGTTGTGAGCCCACCACAAAAGCCTGGAAGTGAGAAAAGTTGTAAGTTTTCACTTCCACGACGTTGTGTGTAAACAAGTAAGAAAGTAGCAAGGCCAACACCAATTAAATTGGCAGTTAAGGTTGCGTTGCGCCCATCACTTAACTCAATACCCAACCAGTAGCGAACTAGGGAGCCTAAAACACCACCTAGTGAGACTAGGGCTAGCGATTTCAGTGTGGCAGAGCTTTCTTAGCAACACCTGAAACAAGGCGCGTTACTACGCTAATAACTAGGGCAGCAAGAACTGCAGACCAAAAGTTTGTGACATCTAAACTCTCACTCCAGTCAGCAAGTAACATCAAAATCGCTGCATTAACAACTACAAGGAAGAGTCCAAGAGTCAGGATTACTGCAGGTAGCGTTAAAAGCTTAAGCAGACTTCCAAGTGTTGCATTGAGCAAACCAAAGAGAAGTGCGACCCATAGATATGTAGTAAATCCTCCTAGAACATCAATTCCAGGAATCAACGCTGTTGCAACCCAGAACGATAAAGCGAGAGCGGCCCAACTGCGAAGAAGTTTCATCTCTCTATTAAAGACCCTCGCGCCTGCGAATCTTGGAACCTAGCCAGCGTGCAGGATCATATTTAATATCTGCAACACGCTCCTTCATTGGGATAATCGCGTTATCTGTGATCTTGATGTGCTCTGGGCATACCTCAGTACAGCACTTGGTGATGTTACACATTCCAAGACCGTGCTCTTCTTGCGCGCTCTTTTTACGGTTCTTCAACATATCAAGTGGGTGCATATCTAGTTCTGCGATGCGAATAAAGAATCGAGGTCCAGCAAAGGACTTCTTATTCTCTTCGTGATCTCGCACAACGTGACATACATCTTGGCAAAGGAAGCATTCAATACATTTGCGGAACTCTTGGCTTCGCTCAACATCGATCTGTTGCATACGAGCCTCCCCTGGAGCTAACTCTTTAGGGTGCTCATAAGCAGGAACTTCCATGGCCTTTTTGTAGTTAAAGGAGACATCGGCAACTAAATCTTTAATGATTGGAAATGCTCGAAGTGGTGTGACAGTAATTGTCTCTTCTTCACCAAATGAGGCAACCTGTGTCATACATGCAAGTCGAGGCTTTCCGTTGATCTCCATGGAACATGACCCGCACTTGCCAGCCTTACAGTTCCAGCGAACAGCAAGATCGCCCATCTGTGTTGCTTGTACGCGGTGAATTACATCAAGGACTACTTCTCCTTCATTGGCCTCTACGACAACATCTTTGAGTCCGCCGTCAGTTGAATCTCCACGCCAAATGCGAAGTTTGATATTGCGCGCCATTAATTGGAACCGCCTTTCGCAATTTCTTCCGGTGTCATGTATTTCTCCAACTCATGGACATCAAAGAGATCAAATAGTTCTTTGTGTAGCACCGGTAGAGCTTGTTCACGAAAATTTACTTTTGTTCTATCAAAAGATGAAATTAAATTCATTTGTCGCCATTTGTTATTCATATTTGGGAAGTCATCGCGCGTGTGTCCACCGCGAGATTCTTCACGTGCTATCGCAGATTTAGCGGTGCTTTCTGCAACTAATAACATATTGTCTAAGTCAAAAGCTAAGTGAAAACCTGGATTGAACTTACGCCCACCACTTACTGAAACATTTGCACTGCGCGCTCTAATCGCTGCAATCTTTTCAATTGCCTCAGCTAACTCAGAACCGGTGCGAATAATTCCAACAAGGTTGTGAGTGATTTCCTGTAGTTCTGCATGCAAAGAGTAGGAGTTTTCTCCACCTTCGCGATCAAATGGTGCTTGAATTTTCTTTGCAGCAGCAGCAATTGCGCCTTCACTGACTGGATTTGCGCCATTGCTCTTAACATAGGCAACAGCGCCCATTCCTGCACGACGACCAAATACCAACAAATCTGTTAATGAGTTTCCACCAAGACGATTTGATCCGTGCATTCCACCAGCTACTTCACCAGCTGCAAATAGCCCGGGAACACCAACGGCTGCTGCTGTATCTGGTTCTACTTCAACTCCACCCATGACGTAGTGACATGTTGGGCCAACTTCCATCGGCTCCTTGGTGATATCTACGCCAGCTAGTTCATAGAACTGATGCCACATTGATGGTAAACGCTTCTTAATTGTCTCTGCAGGTATGCGCTTTGAAACATCTAGGAAAACTCCGCCGTGCTCTGTGCCACGACCAGCTTTTACTTCAGTGTTAATTGCGCGAGCTACTTCATCGCGAGGTAAAAGCTCTGGTGGGCGGCGGTTATTGTCCTGATCTTCATACCAACGATCTGCTTCTGCTTCATTATCAGCATATTTATCTTTAAACACATCTGGGATGTATTTGAACATAAAGCGCTCTCCAAGATTATTTGTAAGAACTCCACCTTCACCGCGAACAGATTCAGTAACCAAGATTCCACGCACAGATGGTGGCCAGACCATTCCTGTTGGGTGGAACTGTAAGAACTCCATATCAACAAGGTTTGCACCAGCTTTTAATGCAAGTGCATGTCCATCGCCAGTACCCTCCCATGAATTAGAAGTAATCTTGAAAGTTTTTCCAACACCACCTGTTGCAATGACGACTGCAGGTGCCTCGAATAGAACTTCTTCGCCGCTTTCACGCCAGTACCCATAGGCACCAGAAATCTTTCCATTTTCTTTTAAAATCTCTGTGATAGTGAGTTCAGCAAAAACTTTAATTCCACTTTCCATGTCGCCGCTCTCGCGACCATCTTTTTGCTGCAGTTGGACGATCTTTTGCTGCATGGTGCGAATTAGTTCTAGACCTGTTCGATCACCTACGTGAGCTAGGCGTGGGTATTCATGTCCACCAAAGTTACGTTGTGAAATCTTTCCTTCTTTAGTGCGATCAAAGAGAGCGCCCCATGTTTCAAGCTCCCAAATGCGATCTGGTGCTTCCTTTGCATGCAGCTCTGCCATGCGGAAGTGGCTCAGGAATTTTCCACCGCGCATAGTGTCACGAAAATGCACCATCCAACTATCTTTATCGTTGACGTTTCCCATTGATGCAGCTGCGCCACCTTCGGCCATAACCGTGTGGGCCTTACCGAATAGTGATTTACAGATGATTGCAACGCGCAATCCTGCTTCTCTGGCTTCAACGGCAGCGCGCAAACCAGCACCACCTGCTCCAATAACAAGGACATCGTAATTATGGCGCTCTAGTGTCATAGTCGATCCCCTTAGAAGAAGTAGAAGTTTGTCCAGGCGCCAGTTGCAACTTGGCGGACATAAATGTCAGCAAATGCAACGGCGGCAAGTGAGAACCACGCAAAACGTTGATGTGAGTGGTTAAGGACTGAAACCCAACTCCATAACTTGTAACGCACTGGGTGCTTTGAAAAATTCTTTAAACGTCCACCGATGGTGTGACGACATGAGTGGCAAGACATTGAGTACAGCCACAACATCGTTGAGCTCACAAGAAGAACAAGTGAACCGACACTCATGTGGCCCCATTCTCCTTCTGGGTTTTTAAATGA
>SXYM01000057.1 GCA_005789205.1 Actinomycetota bacterium
TGATTCCATTTATAGTATTCAGGATCGCATGTATTAAAGACACGGTCCCAGTCAAATGAACATGCAAATCGACGCATCGATGCTTTCTGAACAGCAATGTTTTCATAGGTCCAGATGCGTGGATCAGAATTGCGTTTAATGGCGGCATTTTCAGCAGGTAAACCAAAAGCATCCCAAGCTATTGGGTGCATAACGTTAAAACCTTTTTGCACCCAGTAACGGGCAATCACATCACCTAATGCATATGCCTCGGCATGGCCCATGTGAAGATCACCTGATGGATAAGGAAACATATCCAAGACATATTTCTTTTCACGTTTGTCATCAGGGCGACCAGATTTAAATGGCTGGACTTGATCCCAAATGGGCAGCCATTTTTCCTGCACGTAGGCAAAGTCATATGCCGCGTGCTCGCGCTCGTCACTCACGTTGTTATTCATACGTGGAGCTAAGGGGATTTGAACCCCTGACCCCCTGCATGCCATGCAGGTGCGCTACCAGCTGCGCTATAGCCCCATTTACTTCAAGTGCAGACCTTACCGCATACATGCGCGGTGGCTTTAAACGAAAGTTGCGCCACTTTCTTCGCCGTAGACAGGTTCTGGAATAGATCCAGCGTTGTGTTCGACTAAATTCCACTGACGGGGATTTCTTTGAAGGACAGACCATGATGCATTTGAAAGTCCACCCAAAACTCCCCAATGTGAAAGTGGAAGTTGAAGCAATTCACCTAGAACGCATCTGGCTGTTCCGCCATGGGTTGCAACAACTAAGAGTTGTTCAGTTTTTCCTTCTAAAGCCTTTAGGATTTCACGGACTGCACGAGATGCAACTTCACTGCGTCGCTCCCCTGTTGTGCCAGCAGGACTATCATCACCATCAATCCAGCGAATAAAGTTGTGAAAATCTTCTGCACGATTTTGCGAACCAGTTTTGCCCTCCCACAAACCACCATTAGTTTCACGCAATGTCTCATGTTGAGAGAAAATCAACCCGGTCAAATCTGCAAGAGCTTGCGCAGTTTCAACAGCACGACCTAAATCACTTGAAATAATCTGAGTTGGATTCATCCCTGCCAAAACTTGTGCAGCACGAGTAACTTGCATTTTTCCAACCTCATTAAGCGGGATATCCGAATGGCCTTGAAATCGATTGATTTTATTCCAGTCAGTTTGTCCATGTCGCCAAACAACAATGCGATTACCTACCATTTATTGAGGCTTCCTTTACAGCATCTAGTTCAATCGTTGGGCAATCATTCCATAGACGATCAAGCATGTAGTACTTGCGAAGCTCAACACTTTGAATGTGTACAACTAAATCTGAGTAATCAAGCAAAATCCATTCAGCACCTTTTTCACGGCGTGCTGGTTTTTCTCCAATTGCTTGAAGCTTACGTTCAACTTCATCGGCAATTGAATCAACTTGCGCAGAGTTCTGGCCTGTTGCAATCAAAAATACTTCACTGAGAACTAATTGGTCTGATAGATCAATAGCGATTAAGTCCGTACCAATCTTTTCAATGATGGCATGGGCGGCTACTTGGGTTATCTCGCGGGTTTTGCTACTGATTGTCATAGAGCCCATTTTCTCTTATAAATTCAGCCACAACTTCCGGCACATCAGCGCTCAATCCCTGGCGAATTGTTGTTGCTGCGGCATCAATGGCACCAATATCAATTCCAGTTGCTGGATAACCAGGTCGATTAATGCACAGCACTGAAACCATCTTTTGCAATTCCTGTGCCCTGTGCCATTGATCTATCTTTGAGAAAGCATCTGCCCCCACGATTAAATAGATTTGCTCCTCTGGAAATGAGGCTCTAACTGCTTCAACGGTATCAATTGCATAACTTGGACCTTGACGCAATATCTCAATGGGATTGACCTGCACTTTATATTTGATTTCTTCAGGCAAAGTTGAAACAGCTAGCTCACACATCGTGCGACGTTGCTCAGCAGAAGCACTTGGCTCACAACTGCGAAGTAGCGGATTACCTGCAGGGATGAGAAGTAATTTATCAATGAGATCTCTTTTAAAAAGCTGCGTGATTACGTGGAGGTGACCTCGGTGAATTGGGTCAAACGTTCCACCGTAAATTCCAACGCGGGACAAATTAGTCCCGGTCTAGGCGAAGTGTTAAGTACAGAAGTAGTGAAAGAACTGCGAAACCAATTATGCCAAATGCATAAGCAGGCATTGGAAGTTCACGCAGGGCTTCATTTGCTAAGTTCATCATGGTTGGAATCCTACTATGCCAAGCCATTGAGTAATTGCTTAAATCGAGCCTCATCAATGACTGGTATGCCAAACTCTTGTGCTTTAGCTAACTTCGATCCTGGGTCTGTGCCCACCAATACGTAATCTGTCTTCTTCGAGACTGCGCTAGCAGCCTTTCCTCCATGAGAAGTTATGGTTTCAGAGATGCCATCACGGGTGAAAGATTCCAATCCTCCAGTTACTACAAAAGTTAAACCAGCAAGAGTTTGTGGCATCTGCGCAGTTTCTTGCTGCACAACAGTCACACCAGCTTCACTCCACTTTCGTATAATTTCACGGTGCCAATCAACGGAAAACCACTCAACTATAGACTGCGCAATTGTTGAACCCACGCCATCAACTGCAGCTAGCTCTTCTGTCGATGATGTCGAAATCTTTGCAATTGATGCAAAGTTTGTAGCTAATGCCTGCGCTGCTGTTGGCCCAACATGTCGAATTGATAGTGCAACTAAGGTTCTCCACAACGGTTGCTTCTTTGCTTGCTCTAGCCCACCAAGAAGCTTTGCAACA
Source organism: Actinomycetota bacterium (assembly GCA_005789205.1). Lineage (GTDB taxonomy): Bacteria > Actinomycetota > Actinomycetes > Nanopelagicales > Nanopelagicaceae > Planktophila. The sequence continues at coordinate 2,792 of SXYM01000057.1, forward strand.
TTAGCCCCAGGTGTGCCATCTTTTTTGGTGAAGAACTCGCTCTTTGCCAATTTCTCCTCATTGAGATTAAAAAGATCTGACTCATCCAGAATTATCTTGGATTCAAGTAAAGCCACAGCTGCTTCATAACCTAAAACGTCAATATCTAAGGCTGCGCGCGATCCGATGTAGTAAATACGTTCACGTAGTTGAGCAGGACAACTTTGTGAGTTAGGGCAGCGAATATCAACATCAGCTTCAGACATTGCTCGAAGCTTTGACCCGCACTCTGGACACTTTGTTGGCATAACAAATGTGCGCTCATTACCTGTGCGATGCTCAATTACAGGTCCTAAGACTTCAGGAATGACATCGCCAGCTTTGCGAATAACCACAACATCACCGATTAATACACCTTTGCGAATAATCTCCTCAGCGTTGTGCAGAGTTGCATTGGTAACTGTTGAACCCGCGACTTTAACTGGCTCCATAAAAGCAAATGGTGTTACACGACCTGTACGACCAATACTGACCTTGATATCTAGAAGCTTTGTAGTTACTTCTTCGGGCGGATATTTATATGCAATAGCCCACTTGGGTGCACGGGATGTGAAGCCCAATTGCGCCTGCTCACTTATTAAGTCAACCTTTATTACGACACCATCGATTTCATGCTCTACATCGTGTCGGTGCTCTTCGTAGTATTTAACGAATTTCTCGACGTCGGCTCTGCTCTTGCAAACTTTGAAGCGATTGCTTGTTGGCAGGCCAAGTGAAGCTAAAACTTCATAGGCATTGCTTTGGGAATCAAATGAAATACCTTCTCGTGCACCAACACCATGAACTACGACTGAAAGTGGGCGTGATGCAGTTACACGTGGATCTTTTTGGCGAAGAGACCCAGCGGCGCCGTTGCGCGGATTAGCAAAGAGGGCTTTACCTGATTCCTCCAACGACTCATTGAGTTCCTGAAAGGCAGCAATGGGAAAGAAAACTTCACCGCGCACTTCAATCAAATCTGGAAGATTCCCGCCTTTGAGAACATGTGGAAGATTCTTGATTGTTTTAACGTTTAGTGTCACATCTTCACCTGTAACACCATTGCCACGAGTGAGCCCGCGCACTAGCTGACCTTTTTCATAGGTCAAATTAATTGCTAAACCATCAACTTTAAGTTCGCATAAATACGTAGGTTTTGAAACTTCTTTTTCAATACGATCAAACCAGCTTGAAAGCTCATCACTATCAAAAACGTTATCTAAGCTCATCATCTTCTCAATGTGATTACGTTGTTCAAATTGAGTGGCAAAACCCCCACCAACATGTTGTGTAGGTGAATCTGCCTCACGTAGTTCAGGGTGTTGAGCTTCTAGGGCAGTTAACTCCTTGAGCAAACTATCAAATTCAGCATCTGTAATAGATGGTGCATCCAAGACATAGTATTTAAATTGGTGATCTCGAATTTGCTTCATGAGTTCACTCATGCGGTGGCGAGTTTGATTGCTCATTACTCAGTCTCACAAATTGTGGCTGAACCTACGACGCGATCACCATCATAAATAACCATGGCCTGGCCGGTTGCTAACCCTAAAAGAGGTTCATCTAGGAGAGCAGTGAGCAAAGTTCCATCGAAGAAGTATGAACAAGGTAGCGCTGCGCCGTGCGCACGTACTTGAACAAAGCCGCGCTGTAGTTGTGCTGTAACAGCAGGTCCACACCACACCGCTCTCTCTCCACGCATAGTTGACACCGCTAAATCTTCACGGGCACCAACTACAACAGTGTTGCTCACTGGTTCAATCTTTAATACAAATCGCGGTGAACCATCTGCAGTTGGAACAGTCAGTCCTAAACCTTTGCGTTGACCAATCGTGTATGTGTAAGCACCCTTGTGCTCTCCGATTTTTACACCATCTTGATCCACAATTGGGCCAACTTCACTTCCCAATCGATCTCGCAACCATCCTGCGTTATCACCAGATGGAACAAAGCAAATATCGTGACTATCTGGCTTTTGTGCAACGGCTAATCCACGCGCCTCAGCCTCTTTGCGAATATCAACCTTGGTTGTGTCCCCCAGTGGAAAAATTGCACCCTCAATTTGTTCAACAGTTAAAACCGATAAAACATAAGACTGATCTTTAGAGTGATCAACTGCTCGGTGAAGTGTTTTTCCAGAATCAGATATCTGTGTTCTGGCATAGTGGCCAGTGACAACACCATCAAAGCCCATGGCTCGTGCGCGATCTAGAACCGCAGCAAATTTAATCTTTTCATTACAACGCAAGCATGGATTAGGAGTTCTACCAGCTGCATATTCGGCTAAGAAATCTTCAACAACACCATCATGAAACTCCTCTGCCATGTCCCAGATATAAAAAGGAATACCGATGACATCTGCGGCTCGGCGAGCATCATGGGAATCTTCAATGGTGCAACAGCCTCGTGCACCTGAACGATACTTTTGTGGATTAGAAGAGAGCGCTAAGTGCACACCAATAACATCATGGCCTGCTTCAACTGCTCGGGCAGCAGCCACTGCAGAATCAACACCACCACTCATAGCTGCAATTAACTTCATGAAAGATTTGCCGCCTTTCCACGATTAATTACATCAGGCAGTACTGACACGGCGAAATCCACATCTGCGCTTGTACTTGTCGCCCCAAATGAAAAGCGCAATGAAGATTGTGCACTGACTTCATCGTGTCCCATAGCTAGGAGCACATGGCTAGCTTCATGAACCCCAGCGCTACACGCTGACCCTGTTGAACAGGAGATGTTTTGTGCATCCATGAGCAGTAGCAAAGTGTCACTTTGTGTTCCAGGGAAAGTTATATTAACGATTCCAGGTAAGCGATCAGCTTTTAATCCATTGACAATAACTTCAGGCAGAGCAGAGGAAATACCTGCTATGAAAGAGTCTCTTAATGTACTTACTTTCGCAGAATCGTAATACTTACTTTTAGCAGCTGCAGCAAAGGCAACAATTGCTGGTGCATTCAAAGTTCCACTTCTAATTTCGCGCTCTTGTCCCCCACCATGGAGTAAGGCTGGAATTTCAACTGCTCGGCGCAAAATGAGAGCTCCAATTCCAAGAGGTCCACCGGTTTTATGGGCGCTCAATGACATTGCATAAACACCAAGCTCTGCAAATGAAAGAGGTACTTTCTTAAAGCTCTGCGCGGCATCGGTGTGAACTGGAATTTCTCCCGCAATTTCAACAACTTTGCAAATCGGCTGAATTACTCCAGTTTCATTGTTTGCATGCATCACACTGATTACTGCAATCTCATTTCCTCGTGTGGTAACTAAGTGAGTAAGAAATTCAAGATCAACAACTCCATCGTGAGTGACGGGGATTTGAATTACTTCGGCACCTTCATGAACTTCTAACCAATGTGCTGGATCCAAGATTGCATGGTGTTCAATGGAGCTAATAACCACAACATGCTTACCTTCATCCCGGCCCTGCCAATACAAACCTTTAAGTGCCGTGTTATTAGCTTCTGTACCTGATGCAGTAAAAATAACTTCGCTAGGTAAGCAACCCACTTCTTTTGCAATAACTTCACGGGCATCTTCTAGAGTTTTTCTGGTTGCACGTCCATGTGTGTGCAGACTTGAAGGATTACCCAAGCGTGCTAATTGCGCAGTCATCGCAATTAAGGCTTCTTCAACCATCGGCGTAGTTGCCGCATGGTCTAGGTAGATAGAGGACATAGGTCCAATCTTAGGCTTTGCGGGCTTTAACGCCTTCAGTGGCCGGAGGCAGCACGGCAAAGAGATCGCCCACAACACCAAAATCAGCTAATTCAAAGAGTGGGGCTTCTGGATCTTTATTAACCACCACGATGTTCTTGCTTGTTTGCATACCTGCACGGTGCTGAATTGCCCCTGAGATTCCGCACGCAACATAGAGCTGTGGGCTCACAGTTTTTCCAGTCTGACCAACTTGGTGAGAATGTGGATACCAACCAGCATCAGTTGCTGCGCGTGATGCTCCAACTGCTGCGCCCAAAGAATCTGCAAATGCTTCCACCGATGCAAAATCTCCGTTAGTTCCACGACCACCTGAAACAACAATGTTGGCTTCAGTTAACTCTGGACGACCGCCTTTAACTGGCGGTTGCGAGGAAGTAATAGTTGCCTTTTTAGAGCTGTCTGAGATTGGCGCAGTTGTATTTTCAATTAAAGGCATAGCCGCGGCAAAGTTTGCAGTGATGGTATTTGGGCGCACAGTGATAATCCCAGTTCCCTCGGTAACCTTTGAGTGCACAGTTGTAGATCCACCAAAAACTAATTGAGTTGCTGTGCAATCTGGGGCAATCTCTACAGCATCAGTAATGATGCCAATCTTTAGCTTCATCGCCACACGTCCAGCAACTTCTTTGCCAAATGCGTTTGAAGCAACTAGAACTGCCGATGGCGTGGTTTGCCCAATCACATGTGCGAGCGCATCTGCGAAAGCTGCAACGCCATGCTTTGTAAAATCATCTGATTCAATCACTAATACTTTTGTGACAGGCCCCTGATTAATTGTGGCTGCATACGCTGCGCCTTTCCCAACAGGTGCTAAAACTAGGGCGGTCACTTCTCCAATAACTGCGCCAGCGGTTGCTATTTCCACCGTAGCTTTGGTGGCCTTTTCGCCAGCGAAATCAGCGAGAATCAACACAGTACTCATATCAACTTCTTCTCACTCAAGAAATCAACAAGTTTTTGACCAGCTGAGCCATCATCTGTAATGACAACACCTGTAGCACGCGGTGGTCGAGGAGCTGCATCAATTACCACAGACCATGACTTTGTAAACTCTGCACCTGTACTAGCAAAGTCACGAATATCAATTGTCTTTTTCTTCGCTGCCATAATGCCTTTAAAGGATGGGTAGCGAGGTTCATTAATCTTTTCAACAACACTGATTACACAAGGAAATTCTCCATGGACTTCATCAACACCAGCTTCGGTAACGCGGGTAATCGAGACCTTCTTCGCTGCTGGATCTACTGTGACTTTGGAGGCGAAAGTTAATTGAGCACATCCAAGCTTCTCGCTCATCATCGCCGGAACCACGCTCATACGAGCATCAGTTGATTCAGTTCCACAGATAACCAGGTCATACTCACCTTTGAAAATCACGTTTGCTAAAACCTCAGCAGTTACAACGGCATCTGCTCCAACTAGAACAGCGTCACTAATCAAAATCGCATCATTTGCACCCATAGATAGAGCTTTTCGAACTGCTTCAGTGGCACGCTCTGGTCCCATTGAAATAACTGTGACAGTGTTAGGGCCACCTTCTTCATTGCCGCCATGAGCTTCTGCAATTCGAAGTGCTTCTTCAACAGCGTATTCATCTAAGTCATTGAGAACTGCATCCACATTGGCGCGATCAAGTAATCCACCAATCATCTTCTTCTCAGCCCATGAATCTGGGACCTGTTTGATGCAGACAGCGATCTTCATGTGGCCAAGGTTACTGGCCAGTAACCCGAAAGGCCAATTAAATGTGCGAGTAAATACCTTCTATTAAGGGCAGTATTGCGCCGTGCTTCCTGCTGATCCCCGAACCCTTGGTGCCACCGTCACTGAAGGCGGAACAAACTTTGCTATCTGGTCCAATGCCGCCGATGCAGTGGAGCTCTGCCTATTCAACGAGGTCAATGGCAAGTTAGTAGAAACCCGTTTTGCAATGTCACATCGCAACGGACCAATTTGGCACGGCTACTTAGCAGGCGTTCGCCCAGGTCAGCGCTATGGCTACCGAGTCTATGGGCCATGGCAACCAGAGCATGGAGTTCGCTTTAACGCTTCTAAGCTTTTGATTGATCCCTATACGCACTCACTCGATGGGCAACTTCATTACGTCCCTGAAATCTATGGCCATGTTGCAACCGATGGAGTGGGAAATGGTGATCTCACGGCTCCCGATGATCGCGATAGTGCAGGAAAGGTTCCTTATAGCGTTGTTACTGATCATCACGCTCGCGAGATCAATCGCCCACTTGTGCCATGGGCTAAGACAATAATTTATGAAGCACACGTGCAAGGCCTCACGGCTAAGAATTTAGAAATCCCAGAAAATGAGCGGGGCACTTATAAAGCTCTCAGTCATCCTTCAACGATTGCGCATTTAAAATCAATTGGAACAACTGCACTAGAGCTTTTACCAATCGCAGCATCGATCACTGAGCCTGGCATCTACGCACGAGGAAGAAAGAATTATTGGGGCTATAACTCTTTAGCATTTACTGCTCCTAATGCTAACTATGCATCAACTAGTGATCCCATCTCAGAACTGCAAGTTGCAGTTGATTACCTCCATAACGCAGGCATTGAAGTGATTTTAGATGTTGTTTATAACCACACGGCTGAAGGTGGAGTGGGCGGACCAACACTTTCTTACAAAGGAATTGATAACAAGGCTTACTATCGTCAAGATGCCAATGGAAATTACATTGATGTCACTGGTTGTGGCAATACCTTTGCGGCAAGTAATCCCCACTCTGTTCGACAAATCATTGACTCATTGCGTTGGTGGGTAGAAGTAATTGGAGTTGATGGATTCCGCTTTGATTTAGCTACAGCCCTCTACACAAGCAATAGCGCCTTTAATTCATCCCTCATGTCAGCCATTGAATCCGATTCAGTGCTGAGAAACCTCAAGATGATTGCAGAGCCTTGGGATATCTCTCGCTACTCACTCGGTGACTTCCCACATCCATGGCGCGAGTGGAATGATGCCTATCGTGACTCAGTGCGCCAGTTCTGGCTCGGAGATTTAGAGCGAGGTTATGGTGAAGGTGTAGCTGATATTGCCAACAGTATTAGTGGTTCTAGTTCAATTTTTTATTACCGCGGTCCAACTTCATCTATTAACTTCATCGCAGCCCATGATGGCTTCACCCTGCATGACATGGTCACCTATAACACTAAACACAATGAAGCTAACTTAGAAAACAATACCGATGGAAGTGACTCTAATAGATCATGGAATGTTGGTATTGAGGGTGAAACAGATGATCTAGGTGTGAACACAATTAGGCATAGGCTCAAGAAATCGATGCTTGCAACTCTGATGCTCTCATCTGGTGTTCCGATGCTCAACATGGGCGATGAAGTTAGTCGCACACAAAACGGTTCAAACAACGGCTACTCATTACCAATAGATTTTAAAGATGAAAGTGAAGCATCTCTGGGTGGTGGCTGGGCATTGCCTTGGGACTTGAGTGAACAAAGTAAAGATATTTTGGCTGCAGTCCAAGAGTTGGCAAAGATTCGTGCAACCTATCTAGCTGATGTGACTTCAGAGTTTTTTACTGGAATCGTTGATGAAGGAACAAAGCGTAAAGATATTGCCTGGTTTTCATTAGGTGGTCACGAAATGGGTGATGATCACTGGCAGGATGAGGAAAAGCGCAGCATCACTGTTTTTGTTGAAGCAGATCCAAACCGAGGTTTGTTAATTCTCATGAATTCATCTAATGCTGAAACGGTATTCACACTACCTGATCAAACGTGGGGCGAAGCTTTTCGATGCATCTTTGATGCCGACAAAGATGTTGCAACCTATGAGCCTGCAATTGCAGCTCCGCAAGCAAAAATCACAGTTGCTCAACACAGTGCTCAAGTCTGGCTAGTTACTCGTACTAGGTAGTAAGCAACCCATTCGAGTAAAGTAATAAACGTGTTAGCAATTATTGCTCCGGGACAGGGATCCCAAACTCCAGGAATATTCAACTCTTGGGTGACAAATCCCGTATTTCATGAACTTCTCTCTCAATGGTCAATGCGAATCGATTTGGATTTAATTAGACTTGGTACAAAAGCAGGTGCTGATGAAATCAAAGACACTGCCAATGCCCAGCCGCTTATCGTGGCTGCATCACTATTAGGCGCTCACGCACTTGGAATCAAGAGTTTTGCATACACATCAGGCCACTCAGTTGGTGAACTTGCTGCAGCGGCTATCAGCGGTGCAATCTGTGATGCAGATGCCTTGCGTTTAGTGCGAGCACGTGGAATAGAGATGGCAAAAGCTGCAGCGCTCTCCCCTGCTGGTATGTCTGCAGTATTGGGCGGGGCTCGCGAAGTTGTTTTAAAAAAATTAGATGAACTTAAACTTGTAGCTGCAAACGATAATGGTGGCGGACAAATAGTTGCAGCCGGTAACTTAGCAGCACTTGCCGCACTATCTGAGAATCCTCCCGAAGGGGCTCGAGTTCGCGGGTTAGCAGTTGCCGGCGCATTTCACACAAGTTTTATGGAACCTGCCGTTGAGCCTTTGCGAACACTTGCAGCAACCGTTCCTACTGCTCCAACGGCAATCTCAGTCATTTCTAATAAAGATGGTGAAGTTGTGAGCGATGGTGCGCAGGTGCTCACACGTATCGTTAATCAGATTGCTAATCCAGTGCGCTGGGATTTATGCATGCAAACACTTAAAAACTTGGGAGTTACGGGTGTCATTGAATTGCCACCGGCTGGAACTCTGGTTGGCTTACTCAAGCGCGGTGCTCCCGAGATCGAAACATTCGCTCTTAAGAGTGCAGATGACGTATCTGCTGCTAAGGAATTCGCAGGAAGGCACGCATGATTATCAAGACATCACCAACGACTAACAGTGCCATTCTTTCTATTGGTTCCTATCGCCCTAAGCGTTTAGTTCCTAACTCTGAAATTATTGATCGTATTGAATCAAGTGATGAATGGATTCAACAGCGCACGGGTATCGAATCACGGCGCTTTGCTGGTCCTGATGAAACTGTCATCACCATGGCCAAGGCTGCATGTGAAAGTGCGCTCAAACGAGCCAACCTCACTATGGCCGATATCGACACCTTGATTCTTTCTACTATTTCTTATCCTTATCAGGCGCCTAGTGCTGCAACTGAGCTGATTAATGAACTTGGTAATCCAAAAGCTGCAGCTTTTGATATAAGTGCAGCGTGCGCTGGCTTTTGTTACGGCGTTGGCATGGCCAGCGATTTGGTGCGCGGTGGAACATCGAAAAATGTCTTAGTCGTTGGCGTTGAAAAGCTTTCTGACTTTACTGACCCAGATGATCGCGCAACTGCATTCATTTTTGCCGATGGTGCAGGTGCAGTTGTAATAGGACAAAGTAAAGAAGCAAAGATTGGTCCAACAATCTGGGGTTCAGATGCAGATTCACGTGATGCAATTACATTCAACCCTGCATACACAGAGTTTAGAAATGCCCCTGATAAAGGTGTTGCACAATTGGGGTGGCCAAATATTTCACAGCAAGGTCAAACTGTTTTTCGTTGGGCTGTGTATTCCATGAGCAAGGTTGGCCTTAAAGCGCTTGAGTCTGCAGGGTTGGGCGTTAATGATCTTGATGTTTTTATTCCGCACCAAGCAAATATTCGCATTATTGAAACAATGGTGAAGGAAATGAATTTGCCAGATTCAGTTTTAGTTGCCGATGATATTCGCGTAAATGGAAATACATCTGCAGCATCAATTCCACTTGCAATGGATGTATTGCTTGAAAAACATCCCGAGATGCACGGCAAATTAGCATTGCTCATTGGCTATGGAGCTGGCCTGGTTTATGCTGGCCAGGTGGTGCAACTTCCGCCTGTGCCCTGAGATTTATGACACTCACGCCTGTCAATACTCGTAAGTAAGCACTCCTTTCATAGAGAATTACCACCTGTTGATCCATTGAACCATTCGCTCAAGAAAAGGAACACATCACATGGCACTTGCACCAGCAGATGTACTAGCAGGACTTAAAGAGATTGTTGAAGAAGTAGCCGGTATTGCAGCTGCATCAATTGAGCTTGATAAGAACTTCACTGAGGATCTAGAAGTAGATTCACTGAGCATGGTTGAAGTAGTAGTTGCTGCAGAAGAGCGCTTTGGCGTGAAGATTCCTGATGAGGCTGTAACTGACCTTGTCACAGTTGGCGATGCAGTTAATTTCATCGTCAACGCAGCTAAGTAAGTAGTAAGAACTTAGCTTTCATGTCTCGTCGCCGCGTTGTCGTCACCGGGCTTGGTGCCACAACTCCTATTGGTGGGGATGTAACAACATCTTGGTCAGCCCTTCTTGCTGGCACAAGTGGTGTTCGAAACCTGACTGAGGAATGGGCGCAAACCCTTCCAGTTCACTTTGCCGCTCGAGTAGCAGTAGAACCATCTGAGCAGATGGAGCGCGTTGAACTGCGGCGCTTAGATAGATCTGAACAATTTGCAATGATTGCATCGCGTGAAGCGTGGAAAGATGCCGGTTCACCTGAAATTGATAAAGAGCGTCTTGGTGTTGTAATCGCCTCAGGTATTGGCGGTGTAACAACTCTGCTTGATCAATATGACATCTTGCGCGAAAAAGGTGTACGTCTAGTTAGCCCACACACCGTTCCTATGTTGATGCCAAATGGTCCAGCAGCAAATGTTGGTCTTGAACTGCAAGCCCGCGCAGGAGTTCATACACCTGTAAGTGCCTGTGCATCAGGTGCTGAAGCAATTGGTTATGCACTAGAGATGATTAGAAATAATCGCGCAGATATCGTTGTTAGCGGCGGAGTTGAGGCAGCAATTCACGCAATGCCGATGTCAGGTTTTGCTGCGATGAAAGCTCTATCAACTAGAAATGATGAACCGCAGCGAGCATCTCGTCCTTATGATTTAAATCGAGATGGCTTTGTTTTGGGCGAGGGTGGCGGAATTTTAGTTCTGGAAGAGTATGAGCATGCAGTGGCACGTGGTGCCAAGATTTACTGCGAAATCGCAGGACAAGGCTTAACCTCTGATGGTTATCACATCGCAGCACCAGATCCAGATGGAGCTGGCGTTCAAAGAGCAGTTAAGTTTGCACTTCGTGATTCAGGTTTAACTACTAAAGACATCGTTCACTTAAATGCCCACGCCACTTCCACACCAGCCGGCGATGTTGCTGAAGCTAATGCTTTGCGCGCAGCACTAGGAGCAGATGCAGATCATGTTGCAGTTTCTGCAACAAAATCAATGACTGGGCATTTGCTCGGTAGCGCAGGTGCCATTGAATCTGTCTTTATTGTTAAGACTTTGCAAGATCGTCTAGCTCCCCCAACAATTAATATTGATGATTTAGATCCAGCCGTCAATGTTGACGTTGTTCGCGATAAGCCCCGTGCACTACCAGCCGGTGACATCGCAGCTCTTAATGACTCTTTTGGTTTCGGCGGCCACAACGTCGTATTGGTATTTAAGAGCATATAAATGCTAACTGCGCAGTTAGACCCACGCGATCCAGAAAACCGAATTGCTCGCTTACTCGATGGTGGAAAGTTTGAATTCCTTATCCCCCGCACAGATTGTGGAATGGTTGCCGTTACGGGAGATATCAAAGGAAATAAAGTTGTTGTCTTTGCATCCGATGCCACAATAAAAAGTGGAGCATTAGGTGTTGAAGGCTCAAAAGTAATAGTTACGGCATATAAGGCTGCGATGGGTGCTCAAGTTCCGATCATTGGAATCTGGCACTCTGGCGGTGCGCGATTAAGTGATGGTGTTGCATCCCTTGATGCCTTCGGAGAAGTTTTCCAATCAATGATCTCTGCAAGTGGACGCATTCCGCAGTTATCACTTGTTCTTGGACCCACAGCCGGTGGCGGTGCATACGGTCCAGCACTTACTGACATTGTTGTTCTATCTCCAGAGGGGCGAATCTTTGTTACTGGTCCTGATGTTGTTAAAAGCGTTACGGGTGAAGATACAGATATGGCCGTTTTAGGAGGACCAGAGGCACATCGTAAAAACAGCGGCCTTGCACATATCATCGCTGCAGATGAAGATGAAGCAATAACTGACATCCGCACATTGACCGATCTTTTTGCTGATCAAGGGTTCATGAACGCAGAAGTTGAAGACATTGATCTTGCAGCCTTTGTGCCGCAATCAAAAGTGCGCACATATGAAGTACATCCCTTAGTTGAAGCGATTCTAGATACCGATGCAGAACACATTGAACTTCTTTCAATGTGGGCACCCAACATGACAACAGTTCTTGGTCGCTTGGGTGGTGCAACTGTTGGTGTGTTGGCAAGTAATCCAGCACATATTGCTGGCGCACTTGATGCCGCTGCGGGGGAAAAAGCTGCACGCTTTGTTCGCACTTGTGATGCATTTGGTATTCCACTCATTGTTATTGCAGATGTCCAAGGATTCTTACCGGGCGCTGGACAAGAGTGGGAGGGCGCCGTTCGACGAGGTGCAAAGCTCTTGCATGCATTTGGTGAAGCAGTTGTCCCTCGCGTTACATTAATTACACGCCGTGCTTATGGCGGTGCCTATGTTGCAATGAATTCAAAAGCTCTGGGTGCCACTCGTGTGTTTGCTTGGCCTAATGCTGAAGTATCAGTGATGGGCGCCGTTGCAGCAGTTCGAGTGTTACATCGCCGTATTTTGGCCGACTTACCTGCAGAGCAACGTGAATCAATGGAGTTAGAGCTTGCCGCAGAACATGAGAAAATTTCAGGTGGTGTTGCTCGGGCCATTGAAATTGGAGCAGTGGATGAGATTATTGAGCCAGCAAAAACACGAAGTGTATTAGCAAAAGTCATTGCTCAGGCACCTCATCGCCGTGGTGCTCACGGCAATATCCCACTTTAGTTTGTACTAAAAGTTACTGAAACTGTTGCGCTAACAGTCTTATTAATTGTGCTTGTGTCATAAGCACCATAATCTGCAGTCATTGTTGAATCTGGGGTTGTGATCTGAATTGGGCCTGCTTTGACGTTTACCAATGATCCAAGTGATCCACCCACAGCTTTAGTCAGTGATTCTGCGCGAAGCTTTGCATCCTTCATTGCCTCACTCATTAACTCTGGACGAAGCTCAGGCAAGTTTGAGATGTAGTACTGAGGTCCATAGTTATTCACGTTAATTCCAGTTTCTAACAATGAACCAATTCCTTGACTTAACTTTGACACTAATTGCACATCCTTGGTACGCACTGTTACGTCGCGTGTAGCACGATAAGAGAGGATGCGACCTGTTGCATTGCCGTTAACAAACTCTTCATTGGCAAACGTCGCGACTGGGCCAAGGGTTAAGGCATCAGCTGCAATGCCACCTTGAGTTAAATAGGAGGAAAGAGCTGCAACATCTGAATCTACTTTCTTCACAGCCGCACCAACTGTTGGCGATGAAAGGCTGACAGAGAGTGTCCACACTGCATTATCTGCAACGGCACTTGTCTTAGCCGATCCTGTAACTGTAATTCCATTACCAGCGCGTGTTGCAAAACCGGTTCCGACTTGAGTTAATCCAACACCGAGTGCGAGCGCAATGATTACTGCTGACACAATGATTGTTATTGCCTTACGGCGCTCTACGGTGATAATTGGGGATTCATTTAGTTGGCTCATAGTTTTATTCTATCGGACTAAATTGCATGCAAGCGAGCATGTTCACCCATGCCAGCACTCCTAAATCTTTCTAGCTCTATATCCCAAGCAGTTCCCATTGCCTGCAAAAGTCCTTGTCGAATTGAATCTTCATCCAAAGCCTTTTGCATCACATTATTAATTGCAAATTCATTGAGGAGTACTGCGCCACTTAAATCTGTGACTGCTCTGTGAAGTCCAAGCTCTGGAGTGAAGCGAAAGAGTTCGCCGCCATTCTCATTTTCCTCAAGAACTTCAAAGTTTAGGTAGTGCCAACTTCGTAATGTGCTGGCAATCTCTGCCGCAGATCCGCCGCGACCTCTCCATTGGCATTTCGTTTTAAATGTGCCGACCATCAAGCTCTGGGGCTGCCAGTTCACTTGTGCATCTTCGCCAACGATATTTTGTATCGCCCAATCAATATGACGGCGCAGCGCAGAGGGTGCTGAGTGAATAGTAAGTAAGCCCCGCACCGATAATTGGGCAGAAGGCGTGACAAGACGTTGCATACGAATCTCCTAGCAAGGGCGCCAAATGCGACCTTCCCCAGCTGCATTTGCTCTTACTAGTGCCTTAATTGAACACCGTGCACGCTCAAACTGTCCAGCCCCACTTTAGGCATACGGCTCAGTAGGCGGTAGAGTTCACCTTAGTCGGACGCTTAATCAGTACCCGTTTCATGTAACACATATTCGGTATCGCTGGCGCAAGAGGAAGACCGTGATCCGAGGATTTCTCGGAACACCCACATATCGAAGGAAAAGTAAAAACATGGCAACAGGCACAGTTAAGTGGTTCAACTCTGAAAAGGGTTTCGGTTTCATTGCAGTTGATGGTGGCGGACAAGATGTATTCGTTCACTACTCAGCAATCCAAGGAAACGGTTACAAGTCCCTTGAAGAGGGTCAGGCAGTTTCATTTGAGGTCGTACAGGGTCCAAAGGGTCCTCAGGCTGATGCAGTTAATCCTGCCTAATTAAAACCGCTTTACAAATAGCCCTCACCGCCAAACGCGGTGGGGGTTATTTTTTTGGTACAGGCGGAATCTCGCCAACTTTTAACTTACGTGCATTAACTTCCTTAACTGGAGATAAATCTTTTCCAGCCTTCCACGCATCTAAATATTTCCACGGCAACACTTCCCCGCGACGCACCCACCACGTTTGAGGTGGGGTTGGCCACGAGATTCCAAAATGTAAATGTGGCGCAGTTCCACGGGCACTGCCCGTTGATCCAATACCGCCCAACAACCGACCAGCTTTGACAACAACACCAGGTTGAATACTTGCTGGAATTGATCGCAAGTGAGATCCGTAATAGCGCACACCGTCTTCACCAATGATTGAAACGTAGAGTCCCCCACGATCAATACCTAAGTTAGTTTTTCCACTCCAACTATCTATTCGATTTACTTCATCGACCACGCCATTAATCGGTGCCACAAATTTGCACCCAGCCTTTGCCAAAATATCGGTAGCCGCATAATCATGATGGGCCTTGGCATAGTCGACTTCACAGCCTGCCACTGGAAAAACGTAAATAGGTGCAGCGCTTGCGCTACTGAGTGGAAGCAACATCACAAGGGCAAGGAGCGTGGAAATACGGCGCAGATTCATATGTCTGACCTTATCTTTGCCACCATAGAATTAGCCCCGTAACATACGCATGCACTCAAAGAAGTTTTAGGGGCGGTAGCTCAGTTGGTTAGAGCCCAGAACTCATAATTCTGTCGTCGTCGGTTCGAGCCCGACCCGCCCCACTGACTTTTAGACGCTTTACATTGAA